>NZ_BAABDO010000006.1:0-117462 GCF_039539665.1 Actinomadura keratinilytica | reverse complement strand
AACACCGAGACCGCGACAACCCCGTGACCAGCGTGATCAGGATGGAAAAGGCTCACTGAAAACGGCCGCGACGCGGCAGTTCTGGCGCATCTGCTGAGCGCGGAGGACGTAGTACCGATCGAGGTTGATGCCACGCCGGCCGATCACGCCCGCCGGGCGCTCAACCAGGGGCGGATACGAATCCCTGGTTATCGTGACAGCATTCAGGGGTGCGCGGTCGACGCTCCAAATGGGCAGGGGCGGCGGGAAGAAGGGCGTCAGTCCGAGCGATAGGTGATCACTTGGCCGGACTTGCCCACCTCCACCCAGAGGTCATTGCGGCACTCGAGGGCGCGCTGGTCTGCTTGCGAAAGCCCCTGCCCGCGCAAGGGCATGAAGAATGCCGTGCCCTCCATTCCGCCTGCGGCCACGCCTGCGGAGACCGTGAGGACCAGCAACGCGTACTTGTGCCCTTCCCCCGTGTAGGGAGTCACGATGAGACCCCCTTCAACGCATTGCTCCACCCAGGCATAGGGGACGTTCCGGGCCGCGGCGGTGGACAGCACACGGTCGAACGGCGCGTGATCGGGTGCTCCGTGTTCACCGTCACCGGTGATCACGACCACTTCCGGATAGCCGGCCTTCTGCAGGTTGGTGCGGGCGCGGGCGGCGATCACGGCGTCGATCTCGACGGAGACCACCTCGGCTCCGAGCTCGGCCAGGCATGCCGCGTTCCAGCCCGTGCCCGTGCCGATTTCGAGCACCCGCATGCCCGGCTTGAGCCTCAATGCCGCGATCATGTCGGCCATCACCGCGGGGGCGGAGGACGAGGACGATGGCCAGATGCCTCTTTTGAGTTGCGTCGTGATCGCGTCATCGGACGCGACCAGCCGCTCCCATCTGGCCGGATCATCCCGACGCGACAACCGAGCCCACTGCTTGTTCTCCACAACCCAGATGTCGTCGGGGATGAACACGCGCCGGTCTACGGGAGGAAGCGATGGGAACGTGATCGGCTTCTCGGTCATGAACTCCCCGATCCCCGGCAGGTGGGACAGACTGTCATATGCGTACCGCGCTCGTCCCTGCCGTCGCTCGTTATCGGGACTTCTCCCTCTCCTCCACAGGTCCCATAAGCGTCCTCTTTGGTGTGTTTGCCCATTTAACTGAACCTCTCTCACCCTAGTTTGATCACTTGGTATTTGCATGGTGGACTCAGATACTATCCCTTGCCTTCAAGGGGGCGGGCGCCGAACGGAAGCGACTTCTTCCACCTGAGTGACAGGCGCACGACAGGAAGTCACGGTAAATTCACAACAACGTCCGGCAGTGCGGGAGAAAGAGGCGGGCGCCATGGGCAAGCACAGCAAGAAGCAGACGTGTAGCGTGTGCAATGGTCAAAAGGGCCAGTGGGTGACCGATGACGGGAACGGGAAGCGACGCTGGCAGACGTGCATAGCGTGCAATGGGACCGGTGAGCAGTGAGGTCGGCTGAGGAGGCTTTGGCGGCGATCCCCAGGGAGCAGTTCATCCCGGAGGTGGTGTACGTACCGGGTCCTGACCATTTCCTGGTGCCGCTGCGGCGTTCCGCCGATCCCGACCGATGGCGACAGCTTGTGGAAGCCGAGAACGGCGCCGTGATCACAAAGGTCGGCCCTGACCCGATCGTTCCGGCTGAACTGTGCGATCCCGAAAGCGGACGCGGCATGGTGGCCGCCAGCATCGGCAGTGCGCCGCGCATCATGACCGCAATGATCAACGCTCTCGATCTCTCGCCGGGCATGCGCGTCCTGGAGATCGGCACCGGCACCGGCTACAACGCGGCCGTGCTGGCCTACCTGCTGGGCGAGCACAGCGTGATCAGCGTCGAGATCGACCCCGAGGTCGCCGACAACGCGCGGGCGGCCTTGCACCGGGCCGGGTACCGGGTCGAGGTGATCACCGGGGACGGCGAGGCCGGCTACCCGCCCGGCGCCCCCTACGACCGGATCATCGTCACCGCCGCGGCCCACACCGTGCCCTACGCCTGGGTGCAGCAGACCCGACCCGGCGGGGTGATCCTGGTCCCCTGGGCCCCGACGGTCCATCCCGAGCCGCCGCTGGCGCGGTTCACCGTCCGCGAGGACGGAACCGCCGACGGTCGGTTCATCGGCCCCGGGGGATTCATGCCCCTGAACTCCCAGCACCTTCCGCCCCGGGTCAGCCACGAGACCGAGGAGCGATGGATCAAGGCCGGCGAGCCCGACTACGGCCGGTTCGGCATCACCGTGACCGCTGACGGGCAGCGCGTGTGGTTGGACTCGCCCGACAATCCTTGGGAGGGCGGCTGAGCGAACGGCCGCGGCCTCTTTCAGCCCACGTCAAAGCGGGCCTGCCGGTACGCGGAGGCCTGCAGTTCGTACAGCTCGGCGTACAGGCCGCCAAGGCTCATCAGGTGCTCGTGGTCGCCCTCCTCGATGACGCGGCCGCCGTCCAGCACGTAGATGCGGTCGGCGTGCCGGACGCTGGCGAGCCGGTGGGTGATCAGCAGGACGGTGCGGCCGCGCTCGGCGGCGTGGTGGCGGATCTGCTCGAACAGGCGGTGCTCGGCGCGGGCGTCCAACGCGGCGGTCGGCTCGTCGCAGATCAGCAGCGGCGCGTCCCGGTAGAAGCCGCGGGCGGCGGCCAGCCGCTGCCACTGGCCGCCCGACAGCTCGCACCCGTCCACGAACCGCTTGTCCAGCAGCGTGGCCAGCCCGTGCGGCAGTTTGGCGATCACCTCGGCGGCGCCGGACGCGGCCGCCGCCTCCTCCACCGCCCGCCGCACCGAGCCGCTGTCGGGGTCGTCGCCCAGGGCGATGTTGTCGGCGGCGGTCATCGGCCAGTGCGTATGGTCCTGGGCGACCACGGCGATGGCGCGGCGCAGGTCGTCGGGGTCCACGTCGGACACGCGAACGCCGTCCCAGCGCACCTCGCCCCCCTGCGGCATGTACAGGCCCGCCAGGATCTTCGCGAGCGTCGTCTTGCCCGACCCGTTCTCCCCGACCAGCGCGACGATCTCGCCCCGCCGCAGCCGCACCGACACCTCGCGCAGGGACGGTGTGTCGCCGCCGGGGTAGGTGAACGTGACCGCCTCGGCCCTGATCTCGCGGAACGCCCGCAACGTCGCCACCGTGCCGGACGTGCCCTGCGTGCCGTTGGAGGCGCCGGGCGCGTCCGCCTCGGCCGCGGTGTCCGTGGGCAGGCGGGTTCCGGCCACCCGGCAGAAGCTGACGTAGTCGCCGAAGTACAGGCCGTCCTCGTAGCAGCGGTTCAGGGCGTAGACGAGGTTGATCAGCGAGTTCTGGCCGGTGCGGATCGCCAGGACGGCCGTCCCGGCGACCGCGAGGGGCATCACGCCCTGCCACAGCAGCACGCCGAGCGCCGTGTACATCAGCGCCGTGGCCAGGCCCTTGAGCACGTCGCCCCACACCCGGGTCATGGTCTGGCGGCGGGCGAGGGCCAGCAGGACGGCGCGGATGTGGTCGGCGAGGACGCCGTACCGCCGCAGCAGGAAGCCGCGCAGGTTGAACGAGCGGACCTCGGCGGCGTGCACCCGCTCGGTCATCAGCTCCGTGATGATCCAGCTGCGGCGGCGGGCCTCCACCAGGCTCAGCTGGGTCAGGTAGCCCTGGCGCGCCGCGCGCACCGCCGCCCAGCCCTCGGGCAGCGCGGTCAGCAGGAGCAGCGGCAGCAGCACCGGATGCAGCACGCCGAGCGCGCCCGCCGCGGCCGCGACCCCGACCGCGGCGGTGAACAGGTCCACGGCGTTGTCCACCATCGAGGGGGCCGAGTCGACGCCGCGCAGGCGCGCGCGGTGCAGGTGGTCCTGGAAGTCGGCGTCGTCGAAGGCGGTCAGGTCGATGCCGGTGGTGACCTCGTACAGGCGCCGCTCCACGATCTGCTCGACCTGGGGCCGCAGGCGGGCCTGCGCCCACTGCGCCGCCACCGCGAACGCCCCCCGCAGCGTGACGGCCCCGCCGACCAGCAGCAGCGCGGGCGCGGCCGAGCGCACCCGGTCGGGGGTGGGGCCGGCGGCGAACAGGGCCGTCAGGACGCCGGTGGTCGCCAGCAGCCCGAAGGCCGTGAACAGCCCGGCGACGACGTTGAGCACCACGGTGACGATCAGGTCGCGCCGGTTGGCCCGCCACGCCAGCGCCATGACCTGGCCGATGAGCGCGGGCAGCCGCCGGGCCATGGTGAGCATGCCGGTCTGCGACAGCTCGGCGGCCTTGGCGTGCCAGGACGACGAGTCGGCCAGCTTCGGCCCGAAGGTCTCCAGCAGCTCCTCGGGGCGGCGCGGCCGTCTGCGCAAGCGCAGCCTCATCGGGGCGCCTCGCTCCGGAGAGCGCGCGTGATGCCCGATCCGGCAGCGTCGTCGACCATCGGCACGGCCTCCCGCGGTGAGTGATCCGGGGACCACCTTCGGTGATCGGGCGCGGCGCGGGAAGACCGCCGACCGACTGTGGTCGCCGCCCGAAGGGAACAGAATTGTTACCTTTGGTAAGCCCGGCGGTGCCGACCGTGCTCACACGCGGCGACCGACGCCTCCGTAGAGCCAGATGGCGTCCAGGTGCGGCGGCGGGTCGCCGTCCGGCCGCCACAGCGGAAGCTGCACCAGTCCGGGGTCCACCATCTCCAGGCCGTCGAAGAAGCGCTTGATCTCGGCGCCGCTGCGGGTGACGAACGGTGCGGTGGCCTTGGCGTAGAAGCGGGTGGCCTCGGCGGACCGTTCGGGGTCGAAGTCATGCGTGCCGTGGCTCAGCACCAGATGGCTTCCCGGCGCCATGACACGCTTGAAACGCTCGACGATCCCGAAAGGATCTTCGGAGTCGCGAACGAAATGCAGGATCGCCACCAGCAGAACGGCAACGGGCTGATCGAAGTCGATGACCGCACGAACGTCGGGATTCCCCAGGATCCCATCGGGATCCCGCACATCCCCCTCGACCACGACAGTGGACTTCGCATCACCATCGGCCAACAGGGCTCGGGCGTGCACGAGGACCATGGGGTCGTTGTCCACGTAGACGATCCGCGCGTCCGGCGCGACCTCGTGCGCCACCTCGCTGGTGCTGCCCTGCGTCGGCAACCCCGTGCCGATGTCCAGGAACTGCCGGATGCCGGCCTCCGCGAGGAAACGCACCGCCCGGCCGAGGAAGGCGCGGTTCTCCAACGCCATCAGCCGGGCCTCGGGCAAGACGTTCAGCACCTTTTCGGCGGCCTCGCGGTCGGCCTCGAAGTTGTCCTTGCCGCCGAGGTAGTAGTCGTACATGCGCGCCGGGTGGGGTTTGCTCGGGTCCACCCGCTGTTGCCAGTCGCGTTCGCTCACTGCCGTTCCCCTGGTCGCCCGGCCGGTGTCAGCCGGACATTCTGCACGATCATGGGAACGCGAAGGTCACGATTGGGCCGACCATTTTCGTCAATATCGGTAACAGCGCTGGTGGACGCCGGTGGATGACCTGATGCGGCCATCCGGAGAACGGGGTCAGGCGCGGTAGGCGTCCGGCATCCAGTGGGCGGGGTCGTCCGGCGGCGGCGGGGTCGGGGCGGGCAGCAGGCGCAGCATGCGGCGCAGCGCGGGGCTGGTGTTCCCGCGGTGCCATACGACCGACCAGGGGGCGAGCGGCACCGGGTCGACCAGCCGGATGCGGTGCAGGCCGAAGTCGGGCGGGATCTCGATGCCGGCCTCGCCGAGCGCCACGTCGCGCTTCTCGCGGCGCACCAGTTCGCCGTAGTGGCGGTGCCCGATCGCCGGTTCGTAGAAGCGGATCGGCACGCCGAAGCGGCGGGCCAGGCCGGTCAGGTAGCCGCGCGCCTCGCTCGCGCCGCCCGGGTCGGCCATGGCGATGCCCGGCAGGTCGGACGGGCGCATCGCGTCCCGGGACGCCAGCGGATGGTCCAGCGGGACGAAGGCGTGCATCGGCTCCAGGTGCACCAGCCGGTGCGCCAGCTCCGGCGGCAGCGGCTCGGGCAGGTCCATGGCCTGGCCGAACGCGGCGTCGATCTCGCGGGTGCGCAGGGCGGGCAGGGCCAGTGCCAGGCCCTGGCGCATGCTGGGCTGGACGTGCAGCGACGGGTCGCGTTCCAGCAGTTCGCGCAGCAGCCGCATGGGGCTGAAGCGCTCGTCGAAGACGTCGACGCGCAGCGGCTGGGCGGTCTCGCGCACCGAGGCGACGGCCGCGTCGAACGCGGCGAGCGCGTCCTTGGCCAGCGGCAGGAAGCGGCGCCCGGCCGGGGTCAGCTCGACGCGGCGGGTGGTGCGGTCGAACAGCGACGCCGACAGCGCCTCCTCCAGCCTGCGGATGCGTTTGGACAGCGCCTGCTGGGTCAGGAACAGCCGGGCGGCGGCGCGGCCGAAGTGCATCTCCTCCGCGGCGGTGACGAACGCGCGCACGAGCTGGAGATCCACGTCCACGTGTCCAGATTAACCACCGCCGGTTGTCAATCACCCGTGAAGAGTTGTTGGACCTCGGCGGCGGCGGGCGGCTTTGCTGGGGCCATGACCACGAAGGACGAGCTGCCGTCCGGCTTCGACCCGGTGTTCCAGCGGCTGCTGCGCGAGCGCGTCATCTTCCTCGGGCAGCAGGTGGACGACGCCATCGCCAACCGGATCTGCGCCGAGATGCTGCTGCTGTCGGCCGAGGACCGCGACCGCGACATCTTCCTGTACATCAACTCCCCCGGCGGCTCGATCACCGCCGGGATGGCGATCTACGACATCATGCAGTACGTGCCCAACGACGTGGCCACGGTGTCGCTGGGCTTCACCGCGTCCATGGGGCAGTTCCTGCTGTCGGCCGGGACGCCCGGCAAGCGCTACGCCCTGCCGCACGCGCGGATCCTGATGCACCAGCCGTCCGGCGGTGTCGCGGGCACCGCGTCCGACGTGCGGATCCAGGCGGAGAACATGCGCTACACCAAGCGGATCGTGCAGGAGCTGATCGCGCGGCACACCGGTCAGCCGGTCGAGCGGATCGAGGCCGACTCCGACCGCGACCGGTTCTTCACCGCCGAGGAGGCCAGGGAGTACGGCTTCGTCGACCATGTGGTGCGCACCGCTCCCCGGGTGACCGCCGCCGCCTGAGCCCGAGCACCGCACCCGAAGGCCCGCCGCGGCGGGCCTTCGTCGTTGCCCGGCATGCCCATCGCCGTTGACGGGACGCGTCCGCATGGCCCACCATGAACACATGTTCATGAACGCATGTTCATATGGAGGGCCGCGATGAGCGCCACCGCACCGAAGATCGTCAACACCCACCAGGCCGAGGCGTGGAACGGCTACGAGGGCGAGCACTGGGCCGCCCACCGCGACCGCTACGACGCGGTCAACGGCGGCTTCAACGACGCGCTGCTGGACGCGGCCGCGATCGGCGAGCGCGACCGCGTGCTGGACGTCGGCTGCGGCAACGGGCAGGTGACGCGGCTGGCGGCGCGGCGGGCCCGGCTGGGGCAGGTCACCGGCGTGGACCTGTCCCAGCCGATGCTGCGCACGGCGCGCCTGGCCGCCCTCGACGAGCAGGTCGGCAACGTGACGTTCGAGCGCGGCGACGCCCAGGTGCACCCCTTCCCCGACGGCGCGTTCGACGTGGCGATCAGCCGGTTCGGCGTGATGTTCTTCGCCGACCCGGTCGCGGCGTTCGCCAACATCCGGCGCGCGCTGCGCCCCGGGGGACGGGTGGCGTTCCTGTGCATGCAGCCGGTTCGGGGCAGCGCCCTCGGGGAGCTGTTCGCGGCCATGGCCGAGCACGTGCCGCAGTTGCGTCCCGTCGGCGCGGCCGACGCCGGGCCGACCTCGCTGGCCGACCCGGAGCGGGTGCGCGCCGTCCTGGGCGACGGCGCCGGGTTCCGCGACGTGACGTGCACGCATGTGGAGGCGGTGCAGGTCTGGGGGCGGGACGCGGCCGACGCGGCGCGGTTCCTCGGCGGCTGGGGCCCGGTGCGGCACCACCTCGGCGGGGTGGACGAGGCGACGGCGGCACGGGCGCTGGAGGCGCTGGAGGTCGCGATGCGGCGGTTCGAGGAGCCGGACGCCGTCCGGCTGCCGACGTCCGCCTGGCTGGTCACCGCGCTGCGATGACCGGACGGATCGTGCTGCTGGGCGGGTACGGGGCGGTGGGCCGCGCGGCGGCCGCCGCGCTGACCGGCCGCTGGCCGGGCGAGATCGTCGTCGCGGGACGCGATCCGGCGAAGGCGCGCTCGGTGCCCGGGACCGTGCCCCTTCGCGTCGACCTGCGGGTCGCCGCCGACATCGCCCGGGCCGTGACCGGCGCCCACGCCGTCATCATGTGCGCCGAGCAGAGCAATGCCCGGGTGGCGGGCGCCTGCCTCGACCGGGGCGTCCACTACCTGGACGTCTCCGCCTCCGCCGAACGCCTGGCGCGGATCGAGCGGCTGCGGGGGCGCCGCTCGGCGACGGCGGTGCTGAGCGTGGGGCTGGCGCCCGGCGTGACCAACCTGCTGGCCCGGCACTGCGTCGACGTCGCTCCGCCCGCCCCCCAACTGCGGATCGGCGTGCTGATAGGCGGTGGCGAGCGCCATGGGGCGGCGGCGGTCGACTGGACGCTGGACGGGCTGGGCGAGACGGGGCCCTCGTGGCGCATGCGGTTCCCCGAGCCCTTCGGCACGCGGGTCGTCCGCCGGTTCCCGTTCTCCGACCAGTACACGCTGCCCGCGACCCTGGGCGTCGAACGCGTCGCCACGGGGCTGTGCCTGGACTCACGGTCGCTGTCGGGCCTACTGGGGGCGCCGGGGGTCGCACGTCTGCTGCGCCGGCCTCGGCTGCGCCTGCTCGCGCGGGACTTGCTGGGCCGGGTGCACGTGGGGAGCGACGCGTTCGCGGTGACCGTTTCGTACGGGGCCGTCAGCGCGTCGTTCAGCGGACGACGGCAGAGCCGCGCCACCGGGCTGGTGGCCGCGCTGCTCGCCACCCGGCTGGACGCGCTGCCCCGGGGCGTCCACCACATCGAGGAGGTGGTGGAACCCGGGCCGTTCCTGGACGAGCTGGCGGCCGAGGGCTTCACGTGGCGGCCGCCCGAATACGATCAGAGGTGATGTCGCCGAGGAGAGCCGCCGCGCTGCGGGGCGGAGAGCAGAGCCTGCGCGAGCACCTGATCGCGACCGCCGAACGCCTCATCCGCGAACGCGGGACGGCCGGGCTGACCGTGCGGCTCATCGCCCGCGAGGCCGGGGTCGCCGACGGGGTGCTCTACAACCACTTCGCCGACAAGGAAGAGCTGCTGGCGTGCGCGCTGCGGGCCCGCGTGCGCGCGGTGGAGAGCGGGCTCGGCGACCTCCCCGGCGCGGGCACCGCGACGGTGGAGGAGAACCTGCGCGCCTACATCGTCTACGGCATGCGGCTGCACGCGGGCATCCTGCCCGCCTTCGCCGGGCTGGTCGGGCAGCCCGCCGTCCTGGCCCGGTTCGCCGACCCCGGCGGCGGAGGCGGCCGGCCCGGCGGGGACTGGCGCGACCGGCTGCTGGCCTACCTGCGGGACGAACGGGAACTGGGCAGGCTCGCGCCGGACGCGCGGATCGAGGCGGCGGCCAGGATGATCGTGGGCGTGTGCCACGAGGCGGTGACGTCGACGTTCGTCCACGGGTACGCCCGGCCCGCGCAGCCGCCCGGGGACGACGAGGTCGGCGACCTGGTCGCGGCCGTGCTCGACGGCATCGCCCCGGGACGCCGCCCCGGCCGGCGCCCCGGCCGGCGTCCCGACCGGCAATAGGCCATCTGACGGATTATCTGCTGACGAACTAACCTGGCGGCATGACCGTCACGCGAACGATCCCGGACCTGTCCTACCTGTTCAACCACACCAGCCATGTGCTGAAGACGCACATGACGGCCGCTCTGGACGAGATCGGGCTGACCCCGCGCATGCACTGCGTGCTCGTGCACGCCCTGGAGGAGGAGCGCACCCAGATCCAGCTCGCCGAGGTGTGCGACATGGACAAGACCACCATGGTCGTCACGCTGGACGCGCTGGAGAAGGCCGGGTACGCCGAGCGCCGCCCGTCCAGCCGCGACCGGCGCGCCCGGATCGTCTCGGTCACCGAGCGCGGCGCCGAGATCGCCGAGCGCAGCATGCGGATCGTCGACCGGGTGCACGGCGCGGTGCTGGAGGCGCTGCCGGAGGACGAGCGGGAGGTGTTCGTGCGCGCCATGGAGCGTCTGGCCGGTGGCCACCTGGCGGAGCCGGTGGACGCCTCGTGCCGCCGGCCGCGCGAGCGCACCGCCGCCATATAGGCCCGCACCGGATAGGTCCGAACAAGATAGATCACAAGAGGATCGTCTACTAAAAAACCATCTGCTACTGTCTCTCCTGTCGAGCTCGTCATGTGCTGACAGGAGATGACCCATGTCCAAGACCCCCTCCCCCGCGACCGAGGCCGCACCCCCGCGGCCCGCGGTCGGCCCGGACGAGGCGGCGGCGCCCGCGTCCCGGCGCCGCCGGTACGCGCTGGCCGTGCTGTGCGCCGCGTCGCTGATGATCATCTTGGACGGCAGCATCGTCACCGTGGCGCTGCCCGCCATCCAGGCCGACCTGGGGTTCAGCCCGTCCGGCCTGACCTGGACGGTGAACGCCTACATGATCGCGTTCGGCGGGCTGCTGCTGCTCGCCGGGCGGCTGGGCGACCTGGCGGGCCGCCGCCGGGTGCTGCTGGCCGGGCTGGGGGTGTTCACCGCGGCCTCGGTGCTGTGCGGGTCGGCCGTCACGCCTGCGATGCTGGTCGCCGCCCGGTTCGCTCAGGGCGCCGGGGGCGCGCTGGCCTCCGCGGTCTCCCTCGGGATCATCGTGACGCTGTTCACCGACCCGGGCGAGCGGGGCCGGGCCATCGGCGCGTTCGCGTTCACCGGCGCGACCGGCGCCGTGCTCGGGCAGGTGCTCGGCGGGCTGCTCACCGACGGGCTCGGCTGGAACTGGGTGTTCTTCATCAACGTGCCGATCGGCGCGGCCGCGATCATCGGGGTGGTGCGGCTGCTGCCCGACGACCCCGGGCTCGGGCTGCGGCGCGGCGCCGACGTGCTCGGCGGCGTGCTCGTCACCGCCGGGTCCATGCTGACCGTGTACACGATCGTGCAGATCGAGCGGTCCGGCTGGGCGTCGGCGCGCACCCTCGGCCTGGCCGCCGGCGCGGCGGTGCTGCTGGCCGCGTTCGTCGCCCGCCAGGCCACCGCCGCCGCTCCCCTGCTGCCGCTGCGGACGCTGCGGGTCCGCAACGTGTGGGGCGCCAACCTGGTGCAGCTGCTGACGATCGCGGCGATGTTCGGGTTCCAGATCCTCATCGCGCTGCACATGCAGCAGGTGCGCGGCTACAGCGCGACCGAGACCGGCCTGGCCATGCTGCCCGCCGCGATCATCATCGGCGGGCTGTCCCTGGGGGTGTCGGCGCGGCTGATCGGCCGGTTCGGCGAGCGGACGGTCCTGCTGGCCGGGCTCGTCCCGGTGCTGGTCGGGTACGCGGGGCTGACCCGCCTGCCGGCGGACGGCCCCTACGCCGTCCGCCTGCTGCCGGTGATGGTGCTGGTCGGCGGGTTCGGCCTGGCCCTGCCCGCGCTGACCGGCCTGGGCATGTCCGGGGCGCGCGACGACGACGCCGGGGCGGTGTCCGGCCTGTTCCACACCACCCAGCAGATCGGCGCCGCGCTCGGTGTCGCGGCCCTGTCCACGTTCGTCGCCGCCCGGGCCGATCACCTGCGCGCGGGCGGCCTGGCGGAGGCGCCGGCGCTGACCGGCGGACACCGGCTGGCGTTCACCGTCGGCACCGGGCTGCTGGTGGCCGCGATCGCGACCGCACTGCTCGTGCTGCGCCGCGTCCCCGCCGGGCAGAAGGGCTGACGCGAAAATGACCGGCGGATACTCTCCCGGCACCGGCCCCGGGCCGAAGAAGCCGACCGACGAGGAGCTGTCGCGCCTGCTCGGCGAGCACCGGTTCGGTGCGCTGGCGACCAACAAGAGCAACGGGCATCCCGCGCTGTCCACGGTGCTCTACCACTGGGATCCGCAGGAGCGCGTCCTGCGCTTCTCCACCACGGCCGACCGGCTCAAGGTGCGCCATGTGCGCAACGACCCCCGCGTGGCGCTGTACGTCACCTCGGCCGACCACATGACGTACGTGGTCGCCGAGGGCGTGGCGGAGGCGTCCCCGGTGAGCGAGCGGCCCGGCGACGGGACCGGCCGCGAGCTGCTGGCCATCTACCCGGCCGAGCTGAGCCCCGCCGATCAGGCCGTCTTCCTGGAGAACATGGTCAAGGACCGGCGGCTGGTGGTCAGGATCCGGGTGACGCGGCTGTACGGGCTGACCGTCGGCGGCTAGCCGGAGAACCGGTCAGTGCGGCAGCGCGTACAGCAGCAGCGGCACGAGCGCGAGGACCGGGACGGCGACCGTCGCGGCGACCCGGGCGGGGCGGCCCAGCGGCACCGGCTGCAGCAGCCGGTTGACCCGGGCCATCACCGGGATGTCGTCGGCGGTCGCGACGCCGAGGGCGCCGGACGGGGCGGCCGCGGGGCGGGCGGCGGCGAACCGCAGCAGCGCGGTGGCCAGCTCGCGGGGCGCGCGGTGCCGCCGGGCGCGGTCGTCGGCGGCCATCTCGATGAGCAGCTCGACCGCGTCCAGGCACCGCCCGACCAGCCCGATCTGCGGGAAGACGTGGCGCAGCGAGGCGAACGGCAGCAGCACCAGGTCGTGCCGCTCGCGGGCGTGGGCGCGTTCGTGCGCCAGCACCGCGGCCAGCTCGGCCGGGTCGAGCAGCTCCAGGGTCCCGGCGCTGACCACGACCTTGGACGAGCGCACGCCCGGCACGCAGTAGGCCGCGGCGGCGGGGTGGTCGAGCACGAGGGTGCCGGGGACGGCGGCGTCGCGGCGGGAGATCAGCTCCAGCAGCGCGCGATGGCGGCGCCGGGCCCGCACCACCCGGAACACCGCGTAGGCCAGCATCGCCAGCAGCACGGCGGCCAGGGTGACCGCCGCCAGCAGCGCGACGGCGTGCCAGGCGTCGAGGCGGGCGGCGCGGTCGGCCAGCAGCAGCGGCAGGCCGCCGATGATGCCGTGGTCGTAGGGCATGAGCGCGAAGCCCAGCAGGGCGCCGATCGTGGCGACGCCCCAGCCCAGCCCGAGGGCCTGCCAGAGGGCTATCGCGGTGCGGGGGGAACGCCACGTCCACCGGGCCCGCGACAGCAGGTGCGCCCCGCCAACGGTCCCGATGGAGATCAGTGCGAGCAGGGCGGCGCCGGTCATGCCGGTGGCTCCTTGCCGGTGGTGAGGTTCCGGTCGGACGGGTTCGCCTCAGGCGGCTCCCCCTCCCGCAGCTTAGCGCTGGTAGGGCCGGTAGACGAGCCGTTGCCGGTCAGCTCGGCGAGGGCCTGGCGGATCACGTCGGCCTCGGTCTGCGACACCGAGTGCACGAAGCGCACCAGGGCCGCGTCGCGGTCGCCGGTCTCGTTGAGGGCGCCCAGCATGAGCTCGGTGACGTACTCCTCGCGGCTGGCGACCGGGCGGTAGCGCCAGGCGCGGCCGTCCCGCTCGCGGTGCAGGAAGCCCTTCTTGGCCAGCCGGTCCAGGACCGTCATGACGGTGGTGTGCGCGAGATCCCGCTCGCTCGCCAGGGCTCTGCTGACGTCGCGGGCGGTGGCGGCCGGCAGTCCGGCGCCGTCCCGCTCCCAGAGGACCTCCATGACCGTGCGCTCAAGCTCTCCCAGACCCTTCACGACCGCCAGGGTATCCGACTGAGAGGGACGTCACCACGGCCGGTAGTACCACCCTCTGTAGTACTACGACTTGTAGTACTACAGTTTGTCCCATGAGCTCCCTCGCGCTGCTCGCGCAGAACGCGACCGGGGCGGCCACCCCGGCGGACTTCATGGCCGCGCGCCAGCAGATGGCCTTCACCCTCGGCTTCCACATCATCCTGGCCAGCATCGGGATCGGACTGCCCGCGATCACCCTGCTGGCCGAATGGCGGTCGCTGCGCACCGGCGACGCCGTCTACGCCGAGCTGGCCCGGCGCTGGATGAAGGCCGCGGGCGTGCTGTTCGCGGTCGGCGCCGTCTCCGGCACCGTGCTGTCGTTCGAGATGGGCACCCTGTGGCCGGGGTTCATGGACACCTACGGGCAGGTGTTCGGCGCCGCGTTCGCCCTGGAGGGCATCGCCTTCTTCATCGAGGCCATCTTCATGGGCGTCTACCTGTACGGCTGGGACCGGCTGTCGCCCCGGGCGCACTTCCTCACCGGAATCCCCGTGGTGATCGGCGGCCTGCTGTCGGCCTCGTTCGTGGTGACGGTGAACGCGTGGATGAACCAGCCGCGAGGGTTCCGGCTGGAGAACGGCCAGGTCACCGACGTCGACCCGCTGGCGGCCATGTTCAACCCGGCCACCCCGACGCAGGCGGTGCACCTGGTGCTGGCGTCGCTGATGGTGTGCGGGTTCATCGTCGCGTCGGTGTACGCGGTGGCGCTGCTGCGCGACGCGCGCGCGGGCCGGGTGGACCGCTACCACCGGCTCGGGTTCGCCATCCCGTTCTCCCTGGGCGCGGTGTGCGCCCCGCTGCAGGTGCTGGTCGGCGACTGGGCGGTGCGGTTCGTCGCCGACAACCAGCCGGTCAAGTTCGCCGCCATGGAGGGCGTCGAGCACACCGAGGCGGGGGTGCCGTTCCGGTTCGCCGTGCTGGAGATCCCCAACGCGCTGTCGCTGATGCTGCGGTTCGACGCGAGCGCCACCCTGCGCGGGCTGGACTCCTTCCCCGCGGACGCGCGGCCCCCCGCCGAGGTCGTCCGGACCTCCTTCGAGATCATGATCGCGATCGGGACGGCGCTGCTGGCGCTGGCCGCCTGGTGGGGCCTGGCCTGGTGGCTGCGCCGCCGGGCGGGCGGGGCGCGCGCCGACCTGCCGTGGCGGCCGTGGTTCCTGCGGCTGGCCGCCGCGTCCGGGGTCGCCGCGTCGGTCGCCATGCTCGCCGGATGGACCACCACCGAGGTGGGGCGGCAGCCGTGGATCGTGTACGGGGTGATGCGCACCGAGGAGGCGGTCAACCCCAGCCCCGGCCTGCGCTACGGCCTCTACGTCGTGCTGGCGGTGTACACCGTCCTGGCCGCCGCGACGATCAGCGTGCTGCGGCGGATGCGGCGCCGCCCCGAGCCCGCGGCGGCGGACGGGCCGCCCGCGCCTCCTGAGGCCGGCACCGGCGCGGCCAAGACCAGCGGACGGCCCGCGGACCGGGAGACGGCCGGGACGGCCGCCGCCGGCGCGGGCGGGGCGAGGAGCGCACGATGAGCTACGCGGACGTCGCGATCGGCCTGATCCTGGTGGGGCTGTCGGCCTACCTGCTGTTCGGCGGGGCGGACTTCGGCGCCGGGCTGTGGCACCTGGTGTCGCGGCGGCGCGGCGACCAGCGGGTCATCGAGCACGCCATGGGGCCGCTGTGGGAGGCCAACCACGTCTGGCTGATCTTCGTGATGGTGCTGACCTGGACGGCGTTCCCGCCGGTGTTCGCCGACGTGATGGCGACGCACTGGGTGCCGCTGTCGCTGGCGGCCCTCGGCATCGTGGCGCGCGGCAGCACGTTCGTGTTCGCCAAGGCCGTGCCGGACCAGGGCTGGTACCGGTGGATCTTCGGGGTGTCGTCGGTGCTGACGCCCTACTGCCTGGGCGCGGTGGCCGCCGCGCTCGCCGTCGGCGCGTCCGGCTGGCTCACCCCGGCCGGGCTGTACGGCGGGGTGCTCACCACCGTGCTGTGCGCGTACCTGGCGGCCGTCTACCTGATCTGGGACGCGCGGCGGCTCGGCGACCAGAGCGCCTCCCTGCGCTTCCGCGGCTTCGCGCTGATGTCCGGCGCGGCGGTCGGGCTGCTGGCGCTGCCCGGCGCCGCCGCGTTCGGGGTGCACGACCCGCTGATCCTGGCGTCGGCGGCGGCCGGGCTGGTCTCGCTGGTGCTGCTGGTGCGGCGGTCCTATCTCGCGGTGCGGGTGACCGGCGCGCTCGCCGTGGTCACCGTGCTGTGGGGCGCCGCCGCCATGGCCGACCTGGACCTGGACGCGGCCGCCGCGCACGACGCCGTGCTGAAGGTCGTGCTGTTCTCCCTCGGCGCGGGGGCGCTGATCCTCGTGCCGTCGATGGCGTGGCTGTTCGTCCTGTTCCAGCGCGGGGCCCCGCGGAGCGAGCAGCCCCGCGCCACCTGACCAGCGGCGCGCCGGACGGTCACGGTCGGCAGCCTTTCGTCCGGCGCGCCGGCTGCCCTCAAGCCCCGCGGCCGGGACGTCTCGCCCTCGGCGTCCCGGCCGCGGTCACGCCTCCTGCGGCAGGAAGCGCCCGAACCGCCCCCGGTGGTAGAGCAGCGGCCGGTCGGACCCGCGGATGTCGGTGGCCGTCACCAGGCCAACGACCAGGATGTGGTCGCCGATGTCGATCGTCGTGTACGGGACGCACAGCAGGTGGGCGCACACGTCGTCCAGCAGCGGGGTGCCGTCGCCGTGCGGGCGCCACCGGGTGGGCGGGGCGAACCGGTCGATGCCGCGCCGGGCGAACCGGGACGCCACGTCGGCCTGCCCGGCCTCCAGGATGTTCACCGCGAACCGCTCCGCGCGGCGCATCGACGGCCACGTGGTCGAGCCGCGGTCGACGTAGAACGACACCAGCGGCGGGGACAGGCTGACGGAGGAGAACGAGGTCGCGGTCAGCCCGACCGGCTCCGTGCCGCACGCGGCGGTGACCACCACCACCCCGGCCGCGTGCAGCGCCAGGGCGCGCCGGAACCGGTCCTCGTCGATCATCTGGTCGGGCAGCACTTCGGTCATCACCGAGTCCTTTCGCGGGGGCGTGAATCCCGGGGCGGTCAGCGTGGTCGCACGGGACGGGGGCTAGACGAAGGGGACGGCGGGTGCGGCCGGTTCGGGGCCGCCCGCGTGGTGCTTCCACAGGCCGCGGTCGGCCAGCAGCGGCAGGACGCCCTCGCCGAACCAGTACGCCTCCTCCAGGTGCGGGTAGCCGGACAGGACGAACTCCTCCAGGCCCAGCTCGGCGTACTCGGCGATCCGTTCGGCGACCTCGGTGTGGCTGCCGACCAGGGCCGTCCCGGCGCCGCCGCGGACCAGGCCCACGCCCGCCCACAGGTTGGGGGCGACCTCCAGCTCGCGCAGGTCGCGGCGGGCGGCGCCGCCGTGCAGTTCGAGCATGCGCCGCTGCCCCTCCGACTCGCTGCGCCGCAGGTTCGCCTGCACCTGCTCGATCGTCTCCGGGGAGATGCCGGCCAGCAGCCGCCCGGCGTGCGCCCACGCCTCCTCGGCGGTGTCGCGGGTGATGACGTGCAGCCGGATGCCGAACCGCACGCGGCGGCCCTGCTCGTCGGCCAGCCGGCGGATCCAGGCGATCTTCTCGGCGACGGCGGCGGGCGGCTCGCCCCAGGTCAGGTAGACGTCGGTGTGCCGGGCCGCCACCGGGCCCGCCTCCGGCGACGACCCGCCGAAGTACAGCGGCGGGACGGGGTGCGGCGGCTTGGCCAGCCGGGCGCCCTCGACCGTGATGTGCCGGCCCGCGAAGTCGATCTTCTCGCCCCGCCACAGGGCGCGCACGACGTGCAGGAACTCGTCGGTGCGGGCGTACCGCTCGGCCTTGTCGAGGAAGTCGCCGTAGGCGCGCTGCTCGTGGGCCTCGCCGCCGGTGACGACGTTCAGCAGCAGCCGGCCCCGCGAGTGCCGCTGGTAGGTGGCGGCCATCTGGGCGGCCAGCACCGGGCTGAGCAGGCCCGGCCGGAACGCCACGAGGAACTTCAGCGTCTCGGAGGTCTCCACGAGCATGGCCGTGCTGAGCCAGGCGTCCTCGCACCACGCGCCGGTTGGGGTCAGCGCGCCCTCGAAGCCGAGGGCTTCGGCGGCGGCCACGATCTGGCCCAGGTAGCGCAGGGTGGCCGGGCGGTCCCCGGCGGCGGCGCCGGCGTCCAGGCCGTGGCCTCCGCCGACGATGTAGCGGCTGTCGCCGTAGGTGGGCAGGAACCAGTGGAAGGTCAGCGTCACAGGGGCCCCCTCTTGTCAGAGCACGCCGTGCCGGGGCGGCGGCGTTCCGTTGAGCACGTACCGGCCGATGTGCTGGACCTTCCAGCGCACCGGGTCGTGCAGGGTGTGGGTGCGGGCGTTGCGCCAGTGCCGGTGCAGGTTCAGCCCGTCCAGGCTGGAGCGGGTGCCCGACACCTCGAACAGCGCGTTGGTGATCTCGATCGCGGCGCGGTCGGCGGCCGTCTTGGCGACGGCGACGGCGATGGACGCCTCGGCGGCGGTCTCATCGGTGAGGTCGTGCCGGGCCCTCTCCACGGCGCGTCCCGCCTCGGCCAGCAGCGCCCGCGCGGCGCGTTCGACGACGGCCAGCTCGCCGAACCTCTGGATGAGCAGCGGGTCCTCGGCGGCGGTGGCGCAGCCGCTCTCGAACCACGGGCGGGCCTTGGTCCGCACGAACTCGGCGGCCTCGCGCAGCGCACCGCCGGCGATGCCGGTGTCGATGGCCGTGTGCAGCAGCTGGGCGTAGGCGCCGTGCACCTGCGGGCCGGTGAACGTCAGGTGGTGCGGGACGACGCGTTCGGCCGGGACGCGCACGTCGTTGAGCCGCACCGTGCCGCTGGCGGTGGTGCGCTGCCCCATCCCGGACCAGTCGTCCACGATCTCCAGACCGGGGGCGTCCCTGGGCACGTAGGCGACGTGCAGCCGGTCGCCCTCGCCCGGGACCTCCAGCTGGGCGAGCACCGGCACCCAGTGGGCGAACAGCGCGCCCGTGCAGTAGAACTTCTCGCCGGTCAGGACGTAGCCGCCGGCGCGGTGCGGGCGCAGGCGGGTGCGGTAGTCCTGGACGTGCCTGGTGTGCGCCTCGGACTGGGCGTTGCCGAACCGCCTGCCCGCCAGCGCCTCGGCGAAGAAGAACTTGCGCTGCTCGGCGTCGCCCTGCTGGGCCAGCACCCGCAGGTACACCACGTGGCTCTGCGGGATCTGCGCGATGCTGGGGTCGGCCTCGGCCAGCAGCCGGTACACCTCGGCGAGCGTGTCGGCGCGCACGTCCGCGCCGCCGTGCTCGCGCGGCACGGTGATCGCCAGCAGGCCGCTGCGGGACAGCTCGTCCAGCTCGGCGTGCGGCAGGATCCGCCGGGCGTCGCGTTCGGCCGCGCCGGCGGCGAACTCGGCGGCCAGCCGCGCGGCGGTCGCCACGGCCTCCTCGTCGGACCGGATGACGTGCGCGTGCTCGTGTTCGCGGTCGGCCATGGTCATCCCACCTTTTCCGCGGGGCGGGCGGCGTCGGGTGCGGTGCCGGTGCGGCGGTGGCGGGCCCCGGGGTGGTCGTGGCGCAGGCGGACCTGGCCGGGGCCGAGCAGGTTCTCGCGCAGGGTCGCCGACTCGTAGTCGGCCGGCACCCGGCCGCGGCGCCGCAGCTCCGGGACGACCAGGTCGACGAAGTCGGCGAAGGTGCCGGGCGTGACGGCGTAGGCGAGGTTGAACCCGTCGATGCCGGTCTCGTCCACCCACGACTCCAGCTCGTCGGCCACGGTGGCCGGGGAGCCCGCCACGACCGGGCCGATCCCGCCGATGGCCAGGTAGCGGCCGATGTCGCGGGGCGTCCAGCGGTGCTCCGGGTCGATCGTGGTGAAGATCTCCAGCGCGGACTGCACGGCGTCGGTGCGCACGTATTCGAGCGGCTCGTCG
The DNA here is from genome assembly GCF_039539665.1 of Actinomadura keratinilytica. Classification (NCBI taxonomy): domain Bacteria; kingdom Bacillati; phylum Actinomycetota; class Actinomycetes; order Streptosporangiales; family Thermomonosporaceae; genus Actinomadura; species Actinomadura keratinilytica. Next base: position 97,788 of record NZ_BAABDO010000006.1, on the reverse strand, counting down.
GGGTCGTACTCGGACAGGTCCAGGCCGCTCCACCCGCCGTACAGCGCCATCGCGCCCTCATGGGAGGAGTAGCGCAGGTAGTCGTCGTGCTTGGCGCGGGCCTCGGCGTCGGTGGGCGCGGTGATCGCGGTGAACAGGATGAAGATCTTCAGGCTGTCGGGGTCGCGGCCGGCGCGGGCGGCGCGTTCGCGGATGTCGGCGACCCGCTTGCGCAGCCCCTCCTTGGTGACCGCGTTGATGAACACGCCCTCGGCGTGCCGGGCGGCGAACGCCCGGCCCGGCGTGGACGCGCCCGCCTGGTAGATCACGGGGGTGCGCTGCGGCGACGGCTCGCTGAGGAACACCCCGGGCACCTCGAAGTACCGGCCCTTGTGCCCGATCTCGTGCACCTTGGCGGGGTCGGTGAACACGCCCCGGCGCAGGTCCCTGACGACCGCGTCGTCCTCCCAGGACCCCTCCCACAGCTTGTAGCAGACCTCGAGGAACTCCTCGGCGACCTCGTACCGGTCGTCGTGGTCGCGCTGGCGCCGCATGCCCAGGTTGCGGGCGGCGCTGTCGAGGTAGGACGTGACGACGTTCCAGGCGATGCGGCCCTTGGTCAGGTGGTCCAGCGTGGTGAACTTGCGGGCCAGGTTGTAGGGCTGCTCGTAGGTGAGGGACACCGTCACGCCGAAGCCGAGGTGCCGGGTGGCCGCCGCCATCGCCGACACCACCAGCAGCGGGTCGTTCAGCGGGATCTGCGCGGCCTGCCGCACGGCCGGGTCGCGGGAACCGGTGTAGACGTCGTACACGCCGAGCACGTCGGCCAGGAACAGCGAGTCGAACCGCCCCCGCTCCAGCAGCCGCGCCAGGTCGATCCAGTAGTCCAGATCGGTGTACCGGTACGCCTGGTCGTCGGGATGCCGCCACAGCCCGGGGGCCTGGTGGCCGACGCAGCTCATGTCGAAGGCGTTGAGGAAGATCCGTTTCTTCCGTTCGGGGACGGGTGTCATGCGCAACTCCTTTGCTGAGAACGGGTCATTTCACGGCACCCGCGGACAGGCCCGCCACCAGGCGGCGCTGGGCCAGCAGCGCCAGCACGTACACCGGGGCCACGCCGATGACCGAGGCGACGGCCTGCTGGCCGAACTGGACGTTGCGGTCGCCCTGGAACCGCGACAGCGCGACGGGCAGCGTCTGCACCGAGGTCTCCTGGGCGAGGCTCAGCGCGAACAGCAGCTCGTTGTAGCCCAGGAAGAAGCAGATCAGCCCGGACGCGACGATCCCCGGCGCGGCCAGCGGGACGACCACGTGCCGCAGCGCGCCCCAGGCGCCCAGGCCGTCCAGCCAGGCCGCCTCCTCCACCTCGCGCGGCACGCGGCGGACGAATCCGTCCAGCAGCCACACCGCGACCGGCACGTTCGCCAGCCCGGTGACCAGCGCCAGCCCGGTGAGGGTGTTGCTGAGCCCGGCGGTGCGCAGCAGGTAGAACAGCGGCAGCACGGCCACCACCGGCGGCGCGCAGTACGAGGCCAGCACCAGCGACAGCAGCCGCTCGCCGCCGCGCCGGGCGCGGGCGGTGTAGTACGCGGCGGGCACCGCGACCGCGAGGGTGACGACGACGCCCCCGGCGGCGACGATCCACGAGTTGGCCAGGTGGCGGGGCAGGTCGATGGACTCGAAGGTGTCGGGCCAGTTCCGCCAGAACAGCGTGCTCGGCAGCAGCCCGCCGTTCAGCACGTCGTCCCGCGACCGCACCGACAGCGACACGATGTACACCAGCGGCACCGCCATCAGCGCCGCGACCAGCGCCAGCAGGCCCGTGATCCAGCGGCGGCTCACCGCTCGGCCCTCACGGCCCGCCGCCGCACGGCCGCCACCAGCGTGGCGACCGCCCCGACCACCAGCGAGAACAGCAGCGTCTCGGCGGCGGCCGTGCCGACCTTGAACGACTCCAGCGCGGTCCGCTGGATCTCGTAGGTGGAGGTGTTGGTGGCGGCGCCCGGGCCTCCGGCCGTCACCACGTACACGATGTCGAACACCTTGAACCCGCCGACGAGCCGCAGCAGCAGCACGGCCAGCAGCGCCGGACGCACGTACGGCAGCACCACCGACACCAGCAGCCGCAGCCGGTTCGCGCCGTCGAGCACCGCCGCCTCGCGCAGCTCCCCCGGCACGCCCAGCAGCGCCGCGTACACCAGCAGCGCCACGAACGGCGTCCACTGCCAGGTGTCGATCACGACCAGCGCGAGGAACGCGCCGCGCTCATCGCCCAGCGGGTTGACCGGTGCCAGTCCGGCCAGGCCGAGCGCCCCGTTGAGCGCGCCGCCCACCGGGGCCAGCAGCAGCTTCCAGGCGACCCCGACCATGACGGGCGGGGTGACCAGCGGCAGCAGCAGGAACCCGCCGAGCAGGCCGAGCCGGCGGCCGCGCGCGTGCAGCGCCAGCGCCAGCGCGGTCCCGGCCACCAGCTGCACGGACGCCGCCAGCACCGCGAACACCGCCGACCGCCACAGCGACCCGGTGAACACGTCGTTCTCCAGCGCGGCGCGGAAGTTGTCGGCGCCGACCCACTCGCGCAGCGGCTGCGCCAGCGTCGACTCGGTGAGCGCCAGGGCCACCAGGTAGACCAGCGGGTAGGCGGTGAACACCAGCAGGGCGAGGGTGACCGGCGCGGCCTGCCAGGGGGAGACGCCCGACCAGCGGCGGGCGCGGCGCCTTCGCAGCGCGCCCCACCGCACGGCCGGGCGGCCGATCGCGCTGTCAGCCAAGCCGCTTCTCCCAGGCGCTCTGCACCTTCTCCAGGGTCTGCCGCGCCTGCTGCTTGCCCTGCAGGGCCAGCGCCAGCTCGTCGACCAGCGTCTGCAGCAGCTCGGGCGCCTCGGGGCCGTTCGGCCAGACCAGCGGCCTGCCCGACAGCCCCTCGGCGACGACGTCGGCGGCCCGGCCGAACGACTTGCGGAAGACCTCGGACTTCAGGGTGCTGGTGCGGATGGGGTCCGAGCCGCTGGTCGAGACGGCGATCTGCGCCTCGTTCTGCTTGCGGCTCGCGGCGAACTTCACGAACGCGGCGGCGGCCTCCTTCTTCTTCGACAGCTTCGACACGCCGAGCGCGAAGCCGGCGTCCAGCGAGGTGTTGTGCGCGGTGTTGGAGCCGCCGACGGGCAGCGTCACCACGTCCCACTTGTCGACGACCTTGGACTGCTTGGGGTCCTGCGCCTTGACCGAGTGGTCGGTCCAGAACTCCAGCTGGGCGGCCCGCCCGGCCAGGAACGCCGGCAGCGCCTGGTCGAAGCCGGTCTGCAGCGGGGTCGGCAGCGCGTGCGGGGCGACGTCCAGCAGCGACTGCAGCGCCGCGACCGCCTCCTCGGAGGCCAGGGCGGGTTTGCCGGTGTCGTCCAGGAAGCGGCCGCCGAAGCCGACGAGCCGGTTGGCGAACGTGCAGCCGAGGATGATCGGCACCTGCTGGCCTTCGACGATCACGCCGTAGTGCTCGCCGCGCCCGTCCTTGGTGATCTTCTCGGCGGCGGCGTTGGAGTCCTCCCAGGTCTTCGGGGCGTCCAGCCTGTACTTCTCGAACAGCTCGGTGTTGTAGAAGAGGATGTGGGTGTCGCCGTCGAACGGCAGGCCCCACCGCCGCCCGTTGTACAGGGTGTACGGGTCGTAGATCGACGGCAGCAGGTCGCCGGTGTCGATGTCGGGGTTGGCCTTGATGTAGTCGGTCAGGTCCTCCAGGACGCCGCCCTCGGCCAGGCTGCCCAGCCCGACGTACCAGTACATGATCACGTCGTACTGCCCCGCGCCGGACTGCGCGTCCAGCATCGCCGTGGCCAGCAGCTTGTCGTACGGCACCGGGGTGACCTGGATGTCGGCGCCGGTCTCGGCCTGGAAACTGCGGCGCAGCACCTCGAACGCCCCGGCGTTGGGCTGGTTGACCAGCACCTTGAGCGTCTGGCCGGAGAGTTCGGGCTTGGCGGCCGGGTCCAGTGCGTCGCCGCCGCCGTCGCCGCCGCAGGCGCCCAGCAGCGGACCGGCGGCGGCCAGCGCGCCGGCGCCGAGGGCGCCGCGCAGCACGGCGCGCCGGGACAGGTGGGGGGACAGGTGGGCTCGGGACATCGTGCGTCCGTTCTGCGGGGTCGGTTCGGTCGGGGGCGTTGGTCAGGTGTAGAGCGAGAACTCGGGGAACCGGCCGGTCAAGAAGTGCGCGCCGACCTCGCGCTTCTTGTAGGAGACGGGGTCGTGCAGGGTGTGCGTGCGGGCGTTGCGCCAGAACCGGTCCAGGGCCAGCGCCGCCCGGGTCGAGCGGGCGCCCGTCACCTCGAAGATGCGCGACGAGACGTTCAGCGACACCTCGGTGGCGGCGACCTTGGCGGCGGCGATCAGCACGGCCAGCTCGCCGCGCCGCCGCTCGGTCAGCGCCTCCCGGTCGGGGGCGTGCAGCACCTGCTCGATCTCCTCGACCGCCTGGTCGGCCAGCGCGCGGGCCGCCTTCACCCGGGCCAGCAGGTCGCCGTAGAGGGCCAGCACGTAGGGGTCGTCCACGGCCCGGTCCACGCCGCTGAACAGCCACGGCCGGGTGGTGGTGCGGGTGTAGTCGCGGGCGGCCGCCAGCGCGCCCTCGGCGATGCCGATGTAGAACTGCACGAACACCAGCTGGATCGCGGGCGTCACCAGCGTCGTCCAGGGGGACGGGTCGGCCAGCGACCCGATGACGTCCTCCTCCGGCACCGGGACGGCGGAGAACGACACGCTTCCGCTGGCCGACAGCCGCTGCCCGATGTTGTCCCAGTCGTCCGGCCGGTGCACGCCCTCGTGCCGGGGATCGACGATCACCACGAGCGGCTCGCCGGTGTGCGCGTGCACGGCGCCGACGGCGAGGCGGTCGCCCACCCGCGCGCCGGTGGCGAACGTCTTGGTGCCGTTCAGCTCGAACCCGCCGTCCTTCGGTGTCAGCGTCAGGTCGGGGTCGCGGGGGTTGAACGCGCCGCCCCACAGCCACCGCTCCTCGGCGGCCTGGGGCTCGACGCGCTCGCGCAGCTTCTCCTCGCCGAAGAAGTGCAGGTTCCACGACAGCAGGTAGTGGTAGCCGAGCAGCTGCCCGATGCCGCCGTCGGCCGCGGCGATCTCCCTGGTCACCTGGTAGGCGGTGCGCCAGGTCCGGCCCGCGCCGCCGCGCTCGGCGGGGATCAGCAGGGTCAGCAGCCCGGCCCGGCGCAGCACCTCCACCTCGGCGAACGGCGGGCGGCCCGCCCGGTCGCGCTCGGCCGCGTCCGCGGCCAGCTCGGCGGCGGCCGCGCGGGCCCGCGCGAGCCACCCCTCGTGGTCGCGCGGTGTCGTCTCGGTCTCGGGTGTGGTCTCGGTCTCGGGTGTGGTCTCGGTCTCGTTGGTCGTCACGTCGGCTCTCCCGGAACGAAAATCAGACGATGCCGTTGGCGGGCGGGACGGTGCCGTTGAGGGCGTGGTCGCCGAGGTGCTGCAGCTTCCAGCGGCGCGGGTCGTGCAGGGTGTGGGTGCGGGCGTTCCGCCAGTGCCGGTCGAGGTTGTACCGTTCCAGCGACGCGCGGGCACCGACCACGCCCAGCACCTCGCTGGCCACGGTCAGCGCGGCGATGTCGGCCTGCGCCCGCGCCGCCGCGACGGCCAGCGACGCCTCGGCCACCGGGTCGGTGTCCGTCAGGCTCCCCGTGTCGAGGGCGGGGGTGCCCGCCAGCACCGCGTCCAGGGCCTGCCCGGCGCGCACCAGCAGCGCCTCGGCCGCGCGGACCAGCAGCGCCAGCTCGCCGAACTTCTGGATCACCAGCGGCTCCGCGGCCAGCCGGTCCACCTTCGCCTCCGGCCACGGCCGGGCCGACTCGCGGACGAAGGCCGCCCCCTCCGCCAGCGCTCCCCCGGCGATGCCGACGTCGATCGCGGCGTGCATGTACTGCCCGTAGGCGCCGAACACCTCGGGCCGCTCGAACGTGCGGTAGTGCGGCACCACCCGGTCGGCGGGGACCCGCACGTCGCGCAGGTGGACGGTGCCGCTGCCGGTGCCGCGCTGCCCGAACCCCGACCAGTCGTCCACCACTTCCAGCCCGGGCGCGCCCGCAGGGACGAACACCGCGTGCACGCGGTTCTGATCGTCGGTCGCGTACACCGGAATCCAGTCCGCGAACGGGGACCCGGTGGCATAGGACTTGGTGCCGCTGACGGTGTAGCCGCCGTCCGGCAGCGGTGTCAGCCGCGTCCGGAACTCGAACGCGTCGCGTGCACCGGCCTCGGCCAGCGCGTTGCCGAACAGCCGGCCCTTGAGCAGTTCGGCGTAGAAGAACTCGCGCTGCTCCTTCGTGCCGTTCTCGGCCAGCACCCGGACGAAGAAGAAGTGGTTCTGCGGGATCTGCCCGACGCTGGGGTCGGCCGCCGCCAGCAGCCGGAACACCTCCCCCAGCGTCACCGCGCCCACTCCGGCGCCGCCGTGCTCGCGCGGCACCGTGATGCCCAGCAGACCCGACTCGGCCAGCTCGGCGATCTCGGTCACCGGCGGCGTCCGCTCGGCGTCGCGGCGCGCCGCGCCGACCGCCAGCCGCGCCGCCAGCCGCCGGGCGGCCTCGACCGCCTCGGCGTCATCACGGATCAGATAGGCCATGACCGGCCCGACCTCCAGGGAACAATGCGCGCAGGCCGCGAGGGCATGCGCGTACCTCGACAGAAAAGGTGATCACCACACGGCGGACCCCGGCGTCGTCGCCCGGGCGGTCCGCGGCTCGCGACGTCGGTCAGAACGTCAGAGCGAGTCGGCACGCACAGCGAACAGAACTCACAGCGAACAGAGGGCGCTGGCCACGCGGCACAGATCCACGTGCCCACGACTGGTCAAGCACATCGTCACCGACACACCATGAGACTAAACGGACATCCGAACTAAGTCAATCAAACATGTAGGAATTATCGGCTTACCTCCGCGTGGCCCTCGCCACGGCGACGCGCGGTGGTCCATCGAACAAGCCCGCCGCCCGGATAGGATGCCGACCGGTCGGGCGCCGCCCGCACCCCGCGCCCGCCGCCACCGGCCCGAACGACGCTCCCGCCGTTCCGGCGGACAGCACCGCCGCGCCACTCCGCCACCGCCGACTCCGCCACCGCACGAGGAAGGGCCTTCCAGCCGTTGTCCCGACGTGTCCGTTCGGCACTGGTCGTGCTGCTGGCGCTCGGACTGGCCGGCGCGGCCGCGGTCTACCTGCGATCCGACTCGACGTCCGCCCGCAACACCGCCCCGCGCCCCCGGCCGCCGGTGGTGTACGTGCTGGGCGACAGCTTCACCACCGGCATCCGCGGGCTCACCAAGGAGCAGGCGTACGCGGGGCAGGCGGCGCGGATGCTGGGCTGGCAGGCGGTGATCGGCGGACGGGTCGGCTCCGGGTTCGCCGAGCCCGGCCCGGCGAAGCAGCGCTTCGACACCCTGTTCACCAGGCAGTTCGCCTGGCGGCCGGCCCCCGACATGATGCTGGTCTCCGGCGGGCACAACGACGTGCTCACCCCGATGGGGCAGGTCCGCCGCCGCACCGTGGCGCTGATCCGCCGGATCAGGGCGCACTGGCCCGGCACCCATCTGGTGATCATGGGGCCGACGTGGGGGCGGGACGTGGGCGCCAAGGCGATCCGCGTGCGCAACACCATCCGCGCCGCCGCGGTGTCCGAACGCGTGCCGTTCATCGACCCGATCGGCCAGCGCTGGTTCACCGGCAACCGCAGGAAGGGCACCGGCAACGCGGTGCACTACATCCGGGCCGACAACATCCACCCCAACCCGGCCGGCAACCGGCACATGGCCGCGTGCCTCGTCGCCAACCTGCGGACGCTCGGCCTGGCCCGCCCCGTCCGCGGCCGCCCCGCCACCCCGTCGCCGGCCGCCACCCCGCCACCGGTCACCGCCCCGACCGCCGCGGCCACGCCCTGAGCCGCGCCGCGGGCGGTCACTCCCAGGCCGCGGTCTGCGGGTCGACGCCGTGCGCCGCGGCGTTCGCGAAGATCACATCGCGCAGCCAGACGGTCAGGCCGGGGGCGAACGCGTCGTAGTAGTCGGCGAATCCGGGTTCGCGGACGTAGCCGCGCGCGATGCACGCGTGCATCGCGTGCGTGCAGTCGAAGTACCTGGACATCAGCGCGCGGTGCCGCTCGGCGAGGGCGTTCGCCGCGGCCGAGCCGGGCGCGACGCCGGCGCGGCAGGCGGCGGCGAGGTCGGCGTGCAGGGCGTCGGTCTCGGCCTTGACGTCCCGCCAGTCCTGCGGCGACATCGCGGCGGCCCGCTCGGCGTACTGCGCCCACTGCGCGCTGTCGCCCCAGCGCTCCTCGGCCTCCTCGACCCAGGCGGGCCGCCAGTCGGCGCCGAAGATCTCCACCTGCTCCTCGGGGGTCAGCCGCATCCCGCGGCCGGACGCCTCCAGCATGCGGTCGACCGCGTCGAGCATCTTCCGCAGGCGGTCGATGCGCTCGACGAGCTGCGCCCGCTGCCGGCGCAGGTGGTCGCGCTCGTCGGCGTCCGGGTCGTCGAGGATGCGGCCGATCTCGGCGAGCGGGAACCCCAGCTCCCGGTAGACCAGGACCCGGTGCATCCGGGCGACGTCGTCGCCCGAGTACACCCGGTGCCCCGCCCAGGTGCGTCCGCTCGGGCGCACCAGGCCGATCGCGTCCCAGTGGTGCAGCGTCTTCACGCTGACCCCGACCAGCGCGGCCGCCCGGCCGACGGTCAGCCCGTCGGCGGACGGGGGCGCCTCTTCCCGCGGGCGGGCGTCTCGGTGGGCGGCACTCGTCACCAGCACAGTGTCGCCCACCTCGCCCGGGTGCGCGGACCCCGCCGGGGTCTCAGGCGGTGGTCGGGACGCCCGCGTTCACCAGCACGTCGCGCGCGGGCAGCGCGACGCTCTGCGCGGCGGTCAGGCCGGAGGCCGCGATGTGGGCGTCGGCGATCCGCAGGCCGGCCGCGTACCCGGCGAAGTCCGGCAGGCCGACGGGCTGCTGCCCCATGCGCTGCGCGGTGGCGTCGCCGTGCACGTACGCGGTGAGGTTCTGCATCCCGGCCACGTCGATCCCCGCCGTGACCTTCTCGTAGACCTCGTCCAGTTCGGCGCCGGCCAGCCGGGTCGCCCACGGCCCCAGGGCCTGCTCGCCCCCCAGTTCCCGCACGAACGCCTCGGCCAGCCCCTCGGCCACGACCTGCTCGCCGACCGTGACCTCCGCGGGGTTCCAGGTGATGTTGGCGTAGCGCACGTTGTGGTGGAGTTCGTGCGCGGCGGCGTAGCCGATCTTCGCCAGGCTGGTCTCGGTGGGCCACATCGTCAGGTGGATCGCGCCCGGGAAGCCGCCCACGCCGAAGTAGCCGGCGCTGCGGACCGTCAGGTGGTCGTCGTCGGGGTTGCCGAGCACCAGGACGACATGCAGGGTGTCGGCGTGGTCGGCCTCGGGGGCGGCGTCGCTGAGCCGCTTCCACGCGGCGGCGAGGCTTTCCTCGACGCGGGGCCACACGTCCGCGTCCTGCATCTCGCGCAGGGCGGCCAGGTAGCGCGGGTCGTCGCGGTCGACCCGGAAGCCGCTGCCCATCTGCTGGTGCATCGTGACCATGTCCATGCCGGGCGGCATGGGCATCACGCCCTCCAGCGGGCGGTAGATCTCGCGCAGGGCGTCGGGCCGCTCGTCCACCGGGAGCCGCAGCAGGTCGGCCATGGCGGACGCGGTGTCGTGAACTACGATCTCCATGCCCCGGGACCGTAGGACCTCCTGTTACAGGAGGGGCAAGCGCGCGCGGCCACGGCCCGGGACGCGGGGTCACCAGGGGCCGTAGGGGCCCATGTTGGTGCGGCCGCCACCGCCGCGCTTCTTGTAGGGCTGGACGGCGGGCCGCACGTCGGCCAGGTAGACGGCGGCGGCGATGAAGGCAGCCACCGGCAGGATGCCGATGAGCAGCATGATCGGGTTGGCGCCCTGGAGGGGCAGCACGGCGTGGGCCAGGCCCAGGACGGCGGCGACGCCGAGGATGATCGTCCACAGCTTCTTGCTCTGCTTGCCGGCCGCCACATAAGCGTCCTTGGGGACGGTCAGGGAGTCGACCAGCGCCCACGCCTCCATGGCGAACGCGATGACCAGGAGAGCCCAGAAGAACAGTTGCAGTATTCCGAAAGCTTGCACCGGTCAGCGCTCCTGCCTGTCTCGGCCGCGAGGTCCTCGGGTCCCACCTTAGGGGCAACCTGCGCGTCACATAAAGGACGACGGGGCCCGGCCGGGTTGTTCCCGGCCGGGCCCCGCGGGCCGGTGGTGCGGGCCTGGGGCGCGCCCAGGCGGCCGCACGCTCAGGCGCCGCCCTTCCGGCTGCTGGCCGCGGCGGCGCGGGACTGCGTGGTGCGCCGCTGGGTGCCGCGGGCCCGGGTGGCGGGCTTGGCGTCGGCCTCGGTGATCTCGGCGACGGCGGCGGCCTCCCGGTGCATGACGCGCTTGCCCCGCTCGGCGAGCTCGTCGATGAACTCCACGGCGCGGCCGGCGCCGTGCGTCACGTACGCGACGGCGGCGTTGGGCAGGTCCTTGACCTCGATGCGCTCCTGCATGCGGCCGACGTTGTCGCGGACCTCGCCGCGGTAGCGCTCCATCGCCTCGCGGATCTGGCCGCGGTAGCGCTCCATGAGCTCGCGCAGGTCGTCCTGGTACTTGACGGCGGTCTCGCGGGCCTTGACGACCTGCTCGGGCATCTCGCGGATCTTCTCGACCGCCAGGTCGCCCGCACCCGCGATGGTGTAGACGGCCCTGTTGTCGCGGAGGGTGGTAGCCAATGTCATTCCACCTCGTCCTTCCCTGTGTCCCGGTGACGCTCGGATGTGGCGGCGGCAGCCTCGTTCTCCCTGCGGAACGACTCGTAGACGTCCAGCAGCACCTGCTTCTGCCGTTCGGTGAGCAGGAGGTCGGCCCGGATCGCGGTCTGCACGTCGGTGTCGGCGGTGCGGTCCTCCAGGATGCCCGCCTGCACGTACAGGGCCTCGGCCGAGATCCGCAGCCCCTTGGCGATCTGCTGGAGGATCTCGGCGCTGGGCTTGCGCAACCCGCGTTCGATCTGGCTCAGGTACGGGTTGGAGATGCCCGACACATCGGCGAGCTGGCGCAGCGAGATCTTCGCTCGGGTGCGCTGCTCGCGGATGTACTCGCCGATCGAGCCGACCTTCGGACTTGCCATGGTTCCACCCTGCGTCAAGGTGCTTGCAATTGCAAGCACGATAGCTAGCACTGATCCGTGAGAACCCTCACAGCGGGTTCGAGCGGAAAGGGGTCACTCGACCGCGCCGGCCGGCGCGGTCCAGGTGTTGCAGACGGCCAGGCCGTCGCCGCGGAAGCCGATCGCGACCCAGCCCGCGTAGTTGCGGGACGAGCCGTGGTCGCGCTGGTCGGGGGGCAGCCGCTCGTCGCCCCGGCCCCGCACGTCCTCCATCATCGCCAGGTACTGGCGGCGCGTGAGGCCCATCGCGCGGCGCTCGGCGCCGAGGAACGCGCCCGCCAGGCACTGCGCCTGCAGCTCGATGCGGCGGCTGGTCTCCATGCGGGCGGCGGCGGTGGACGCGGTCTCCATCTGCTGGTGGCCGTACCGCAGGATCCCGGCGCGTTCCTGGACGTGGTGCCCGTACTCGTGCGCGACCACCCGGGCGAACACGGCGAAGTTCGACAGCGGCTCGCTGCCGGAGGTCTCCACGATGTGCCGCAGCCCCACGTACATCGTGTTGTTGGCGGGGCAGTAGAACGCCGAGGCGCCGGGGTTGGGGTACGTGCCGCACGGGCTGCGGCCGGACGTCTCCCAGAACACCCGCTTGGGCGGGCTGAAGGCCATGCGGGCCTTGCCGAACTGGTTCCGCCAGGACGCGTCGAGGCAGTCGCTGAGCGCGTTCATGAAGCGGCGCATCGACTCGGGGGCCTGCTGGATGACCGGGAGGCGGCAGGCGACGGGGGTGAGCGCGCCGGTGGCGTACAGGCGGTTGTCGGTGGCGTCGGCGCGGGAGGCGGCGGGCTGCCGGCCCAGGCCGGAGCCGATCGTGCCGCCGTCGCCGTCCCAGAACAGCCAGAACCCCACGACGGCCAGCACCACGAACGAGGCCAGCACGCCGACGAGCCCGGCCACGGTGCCCCCGGTGGTGCGGCGCGGCCCGCGCCGGGGCGGGGTGTAGCGGTACTCCCCGGGTCGCCGGGCGGGCGGGCGAGGCGGTGCCGGCGCCGGTGCCGGCGGGGGGTACTGGCCTGGCATAGCCAGAAATCATCCCACACAGCCGAAATCCCACGCGCAGGTCGCGGATGCCGACGGGCCGGGCGTACCTCCGTGGCAGGCGGGCGCCGGGCGGCTACGATTTGCGCCCATGTCGGGTTGTTCGCGGCCAGTGGTCGCCTCCCTCGCTCTCGCCACGCTCGTCGCCCTGCTCGTCCCGGGGCGCCCCGCCCAAGCGGCGGCCGCACCGTCCGCCCAGACCGGCACCGCCCAGACCGGCACCGCCCGGACCGGCACGGCCCGGACCGCCGCGGCGGCAGCGGAGACGGTGGTGCGGGACCAGGTGGCGCTGCGGGTCGGCGAAGGCGGGACGCTGCACGCCCGCGAGACGATCGTCTACGAGTTCGCCGGGCAGCGCGGGTTCACCCGTTCGTTCGTGACCCGCGAGCACGAGAGCGTCACCCGCGACCGGGTGTACCGGCTGGAGAACGTGCGGGCGTCCAGCCCCGACGGCGGGCCCACCCAGGTGTCGCTGTCCACGTCCGACACGCGCACCGACGTGCGGGTGAGCGGCCCGGGGGCGCTGACCGGGCGGCGCACCGTGGTCCTCGAGTACGACGTACGCGGTGCCGTCGCCCCGATGGGCGACACCGAGGAGCTGCGCTGGCCCGCGGCGGGCGGCTGGCGGGTGCCGGTGGCCGAGTCGCGCGCCACCGTCGACGGCGGCGCGATGATCCGCAACATCAACTGCTTCGCCGGGCCGCCCGGCACCGCGATCGGCTGCACGCAGTTCTACACCAACCACACGCACACCCAGGGCGTGTTCAGCCAGCAGGAGATGCTGGCGGGCGAGTACCTGACCGTCGTGGTCGGGTACCCGCCGGGCGCCACCGGAGGCAAGGCGATCCACGAGCGGCGGCACACCGTGGCGACCGCCTTCTCGATCAACGCGGTGACCGCGTCGGCGCTGCTGGGGCTGCTGGTGCTGCTGCTCGGCGGCATCGTCCTGCTGTACCTGCTGCGCGGGCGGGACGCGCGGGTGGTGGGCCGCCGGGCCGCCGAGGGCGACCACGCACCGGTGGCGGGCGCCCGCTTCGAGCCGCCGGACGGGGTGCGCCCCGGCCAGATCGGCACGCTGATCGACGAGCAGGCCGACGTGATCGACGTGACCGCGACGATCGTCGACCTGGCGGTGCGCGGCCATCTGCTGATCGAGGAGCAGGACCGGGAGGCCACCGGCCGCCTGGACTGGACGCTGCGCCGCCTGCCCGCCCCGGCCGACGACCTGCTGCGCTACGAGCGCATCCTGCTGGAGGCCCTGTTCACCGGCGCCGACGGCGCCCCGCGCGACGGCGTCCGGCTGTCGGAGCTGGACGGCACGTTCGCCGACGCGCTGGCCCGGGTGCGCAGCGCGATGTACGACGACGTGGTGGAGCAGGGCTGGTTCGCGCGCCGCCCCGACGCGGTGCGCTCGCGCTGGACGATCGCGGGCATGGTGCTCACCGTGCTCGGCATCGCGGGCACCGTGGCGCTGGCGCTGTTCACCGACATGGCGCTGGCCGGGCTCGCGGTGATCATCGCGGGGGCGGCGCTGGCGTACGGCGGCCAGTACATGCCCGCCAAGACCGCGCGCGGCTCGACGGTGCTGGCGCACACCATCGGGTTCCGGGCCTTCCTGGAGCGCGGGGAGCTGCCGGCGGAGGCCGGGGCCGAGCTCGACTCGCGGGAGCGCATCGCGCTGTTCTCCCGGTTCCTGCCGTACGCGGTGGTGTTCGGCGTGGTCGGCCCGTGGGCCAAAACGGTCGAGGACGCGGGCGAGCGCGCGGAGGGCGCCGACAACCTCGCCTGGTACGAGGGCCCCGCCGAGTGGGACCTGTCCCGGTTCGCCGAGTCGATGCGGGTGTTCACGCTGACGACGTCGGGGGCGATCTCGCAGTCGCGGGGCCTGCGCGGGGTGCTCGCCAATCCGGAGGGCTGACCCGCCGGAGAGGGGGCGGACGCCGCGGTTGGATTCCTCCCGCCGGGTAGGGGCCCGGGCGAGGAGGTGTGACGGTCGTGGCCGCGACTTTTCCCCTCGGCGACAACTACTGGCAGATCCTGGGCCCGATCGTGATCGCGCTGGCGCTCGTCGCCTGGTTGCTGCTGCTGTGGTACGGGCAGCACAAGCGGGTGCGCATCGAGCGCATGCACGGCCGGTCCGCGCACCGCGGCGCCGTGACGGGCGGCATCATCGAGGGCAGCCCGGCGCAGCGGACGCGCCGCGACGAGGCCGAACGCAAGAGCTGACCCCGGCGCAGGGCGGGCGGCGGCCGGATCGCCGGTAGGAGCCGGACGGGGCAACGAAAAACGCTGCTCGTAAGATGTCAGACATCTTACGAGAGGAGCGTTTCGTGACCCTGAGTCCCGTCCCGCGCGGATCCACCGTGGAGGCCGTGCTCGACCAGCTGCAGGCCGAGGTCAGCGGCGGCGCCTGGCGGGTGGGCGAGCGCATCCCCGGCGAGATGGACCTGGCGGCCCGGCTGGGCGTCAGCCGCCCGGCGGTGCGCGAGGCCATCCGGGCGCTCGCGCACGTCGGCGTGCTGGAGGTGCGGCGCGGCGACGGCACGTACGTGCGCAGCTCCGCCGACCCGCGGCCGCTGCTGCGCCGCGTCCAGGGGGCGACGCTGCGCGACGTGTTCGAGGTGCAGCTCGCCCACGACGTGCAGGCGGCCCGGCTGGCCGCGCGCCGCCGCACGCCCGCCGACCTGGCCCGGCTGGAGGAGCTGCTGGCGGCCCGGGACGCGGCCGAGGACGCCGACGAGTTCGGCGCCGCCGACTCCCGCTTCCACCTGGGCGTCGCCGAGGCCTCCGGCAACCCGGTGCTGGTCGAGGCGTGCCGGTACTTCCTCGGGCGGCTGCACGAGTCGCTGAGCGCGGTCCGCCTGGACCACCGCATCCCCGAGGCCGGCCCCGAGCGGCACCGCGCCGTCCTGGACGCCATCGCCGCGGGCGACGCCGACGCCGCCGCGCGGGCCGCCGCCGAGGTGATCGAACCGACCCTGGCCGCGGTGTCCGCCCTGCTGGAGTCCGAATCCCGGGAGCGGCCCGGGGGCCGTCCGGAGGGGGCGGGCGCCGCGGACGGCGGGGAGGCCCGGGCGTGAGCGAACGGCGCGGCGCACTCGTCCTGCGCATCCTGCTGATCGTCCTGGTGGCGGTGAACCTGCGGCCCGCCCTCGCCTCGGTCGGGCCGCTGCTCACCGACATCCGCACCGACCTCGGCCTGTCCGGCACCGGGGCGGGCGCGGTCACCACGCTGCCGCTGGCGTTCTTCGGCGCCTACGGGCTGCTGGCGGCGTTCCTGCGGCGCGCCCCGCGCGGCGAGACGCTGCTGGTGACGGCCATGGGGCTGCTGGTGGCCGGGCTGCTGCTGCGGCTGGCGCCGAGCACCGCGGCGCTGTTCGCCGGGTCGCTGGTCGCCGGGATCGCGATCAGCATCGGCAACGTCGCGATCCCCGCGATCATCAAGCGCGACCATCCGGGGTCGATCACCACGGTCACCGCGATCTACACCGTGGCGGTCACCACCGGGGCGGCGGTGTCGTCGGGCACCGCGGTGCCCGTGCGGCAGGCGCTGGACGGGTCGTGGCGGCTGCCGCTGGGCCTGCTGGCGATCCCGGCGGCGCTGGCGGGGCTGGCCTGGCTGCCGCGGCTGCGCCGTCCCGCACCGGGCGCGCCGGTCGCCGCGGGCGCCTCGCGCCGGGTGGCGGCGCGGGTGTGGCGGTCCGGGCTGGCCTGGCAGATCACGGTGTTCATGGGCGTGCAGTCGCTGCTGAACTACGTGGTGCTCGGCTGGCTGCCGACGATCTGCCAGGACCGCGGCATGGCCGAGACGTCCGCCGGATACGTGCTGGCGCTGTCGGCGCTGGCCCAGGCGGTCGGGTCGCTGTCGATGCCCGCGATCGCCCGCCGCGCCCGCGACCAGCGGCCGGTCGTCGCGCTGGCGACCGCGCTGTGCCTGGCCGGGTTCGCCGGGATCGCCTGGGCGCCGATCGGGTCGGTGTGGGTGTGGACGGTCGTGCTCGGCTTCGCGCAGGGCGCGCTGTTCGCCACCGCGCTGGCGCTGCTCGGCCTGCGGGCGCACGACGCACAGGTGGCCGCGCAGCTGTCGGGCATGGCGCAGGGCGTCGGATACGTGATCGCGGCGCTGGGCCCGCTGCTGGTCGGCGCGCTGCACGACGTCACCGACGGCTGGACGGTCCCGATGGCCGTGGTGCTGGCGATCACCGCCGGTCTGGCGGTGCCCGGACTGGCCGCGGCCCGCAACCGCACCGTGGGCGTTCCCGCCCCGGCCGAGCCCGCGCGGGTATGACTTCCGCGGAAACGCGCTGACCAGCGCGAATGCGGGTACATAGGAGGTGAGTAGCCGCGGTGCACATGGGTATCCGCCCGTTTCGAAGCATTCCGCTCGGGAGGTGGGAGACGTGGTGGTACTGCCCGGAGCCGTCCACATCGGCCCGGAGATCGCGCTGTGGATCGGCCCGCCGATCCTGGTGATCGGCATTCTCGTGTGGATGACGATGACGATCCTCGCCTCGTCGAAGAGGATCCACCCGGATCGCCGGTGCGACCAGTCCCCGCACTGGGGGCCGGTCGAGGGCGGCGCCTATCACTATTGGCCGGGGATGTACTCGCACAGTACGCCGAACATGCAGTTCCCCAAGGACCTGTATCCGGCGCCGGAGCGGCCGAACCGGCAGCCCACGCCGGTGACCATCGAGGGGGAGGCGCCGAAGGCCGAGAAGCCCGCGGCCGGCGTGCCCAAGGCCGGGGAGGCCAAGACTCCCGCCCGGCACGGCCCCGGGGCGCCGCCCGCCTGAGCGGGCGCCGGGTCAGCGCGCCGCCGTGAACAGGCCGGCG
Organism: Actinomadura keratinilytica; assembly: GCF_039539665.1. NCBI lineage: Bacteria > Bacillati > Actinomycetota > Actinomycetes > Streptosporangiales > Thermomonosporaceae > Actinomadura > Actinomadura keratinilytica. The sequence goes on along the minus strand of NZ_BAABDO010000006.1, from coordinate 80,705 downwards.
GCGGGCCGGATCGTGCCCACGACCCGCTCGCCGCCGGTCAGCGGCGCGGCCTCCAGCTCGTCCAGGGCGGCGGCGTCCACGCCCGCCGACGCGTCGACGCCGAGCGCCCGCAGCAGCGCGACCGTGACGGGCGTGCGGGCCCGCGTCGCCCCGTCGTCGATCTTGACGGCGCCAGCGCGTCCGTCCGCGGCGGCGAACGCGTCCACGCCCTCGGCGCCGCACTTGACCAGCAGCCCCGGCACCGCGTCCATGAGGCGGCGCTCGTCGCGGCGCGTGCCCGACGTCCACCGCGGGTGCGCCCGCATCGCGTCGGCGACGCGGCGTTCGGCGGTGCCCGGCGCGGCCAGCACCAGCGCGCGGAACGCCCGCGCCACCCCGGTCGCGGACACCGCGAACAGCGGGGCGCCGCATCCGTCGACACCGACCGCGGCGACCCGCTCGCCCGCCAGCTCCTCGACCGTGGCGCGCACGAGCTTCTGCAGCGGGTGGTCGGGGTCCAGGTAGGACGCGGTGGGCCAGCCCGCCGCCGCGCACGCCGCCAGCATGGCCGCGTGCTTGCCCGAGCAGTTCATCCGCAGCCGCGACCGGTCGCCGCCGGACCGCGCCATCGCCGCGACGAGCTGCTGCTCCATCGGCCAGGCGGGCGGGCAGCGCAGCGCGCCCTCGTCCAGCCCGGCCGCGGCGAGGATGGCGCGGGCGCCTTCGACGTGGAAGTCCTCGCCCGAGTGGCTGCCCGCGGCCAGCGCCAGCAGCTCGCCGTCCAGGTCCAGTCCGGCGCGCAGCATGGCCACCGCCTGCATGGGCTTGTTCGCCGACCGGGGGAAGATCGGCGCGTCGGGGTCGCCGGCGCACACCGCGACCGAACCGTCGGCGGCCAGCCCCACCGCGGACCCGCGATGCCGCGACTCCACGAAACCGGAACGTTCCACCTCGACCAGCACCGGATGGGCGTCCACCACGCTCCCAACGCCGCGACCTGCGGTTGACCCCCCACAGGATAGGGACTGAGGGCGCTGGTCAGCGCGGTTCGACACCCAGGAAGGCGCGCGCCTCGGCGGCGGACATGGCGGGCCGCTGCGCCAGGTCGGCGAGGGTGGCCGCGCGCTCCACGAGCTGGACGTTGGACGCCACCGGCCGCCCCTTGGCGAAGGTGAGCGTGTCCTCCATGCCGACGCGCAGGTGACCGCCCGCCGACAGCGCCGCGTACATGACGGGGAGCGTGGTGCGGCCCACGCCGGTGGCCGACCAGGTCGCCCCCTCCGGCAGCGCCTCCACCGCCGCGACCAGCGTCCGCGCGTCGCCGGGCATGCCGCCCGGCACGCCCATCACCAGATCGCAGTGGACCCGGCCGCCGTAAGGCGCGCCGTGCTTGTCGAGCAGCCGGTGCAGCGCGGCGATGTGCCCGAGGTCGAACAGCTCGAACTCGGGGACGATCCGCAGCTCCTGGGTGCGCCGGTACAGCTCGGTCATGAACGGCCACGGGTTCATGAACACCTCGTCGCCGAAGTTGACCGTGCCGCAGGTCAGCGAGCACCCGTCCGGCCCGGCCTCCAGGACGCGCAGCCGGTCCTCGTAAGGGTCGGTGACCGCGCCGCCCGTGGACAGCTGGACGACCAGGTCCGTGGCCTCGCGCAGCGCCTGCACCGTGTCGCGCAGCCGGGGCAGGTCGAGGGTGGGCCGGGCGTCGTCGTCCCGGATGTGCACGTGGATCACCGCCGCGCCCGCGGCCTGGCACTCCTTGGCCGTCTGGACCAGCTCGTCCAGGGTGACCGGCAGCGCCGGGACGTCCGCCTTGGCCGACTCGGCCCCGGTGGGCGCCACCGTGATGAGCGTCTTTGCTCCCATGCAGGCAGAATGCATGCCCATGAGGGCTGTAGTCCAGAGGGTGAGCCGCGCCTCGGTGACCGTTGACGACCGCGTGGTGGGCGCGATCGACGGGCCGGGGCTGCTGGCGCTGGTGGGGGTGACGCACGACGACACGCCGGAGCGGGCCCGCAAGCTGGCCGCCAAGCTGTGGGGGCTGCGCGTCCTGCCCGAGGAGAGGTCGTGCTCGGACCTGGGCGCCCCGCTGCTGGTGATCAGCCAGTTCACGCTCTACGGGGACACCCGCAAGGGGCGGCGCCCCAGCTGGATCGCCGCCGCGCCCGGCCCGGTCGCCGAGCCGCTGGTGGACGAGGTCGTGACCGAGCTGCGCGCGCTGGGCGCCAAGGTCGAGACGGGCGTGTTCGGCGCCGACATGAAGGTGTCCCTGGTCAACGACGGCCCGGTCACCCTGATCGTCGAGACCTGACCCGCGCCCGGGGGCTCACAGGTCGAAGCCGTAGACCACCCCGGCGATCGTGACGAGGGTGCCCAGGGCGGCCAGCAGGATCAGGGTGCGGTCGGCCTGGGCGAGCCGGCCGCGCACCGCGGGCGAGACCACCAGCGTGCCGGTCGCGCGGTTCGGGTCGGCCTCGGGCCGGCGGCGCAGCGGGTTGCGCAGCCCCACCAGGCGCCACAGCGCGTCCGTCTTGACCTGCTGGTGGCCGGGCGAGCAGGCGAACAGGCGGCCGCGCGCGGGCTCGCGGCAGGTGTAGCCGCGGCGCGTGGCGACCCGGCAGATCGTGGGCACGAGCACCAGCTCGTACAGGCACCACAGCAGCAGGGTCAGCAGCGCCAGCCGCCAGGACCGCCACCAGCCCGCGGCCGCCAGGAGGACGGCGAACGCGCCCCACCAGACCAGGGCCGACTCGCGGCGCCGCCGACGGCGCCGTCCGGTCGCGCCCTTGCGGACGAGCGGCGGCCCCTGCTTCCCCTGCGCGACCATCGGACCGGACTCACCCCCTGACGGTTCTCCGTCTACGACAGACGAGTCTGCCCGGATGGTAGGAACTTTACGCCCGGCGAGCGGCTTGTCGGGGGAAATTAATCTTGGCGTTGGCGCCGGTGTCCGGCGACACGATGACCTCCTGGGCGGCGGCCACGCCCCCGGCGAGCAGCTCGGCGTCCACCGGGACGTTCCGCTTGACCAGCGCCAGCGCGATCGGCCCCAGCTCGTGGTGCCGCGCCGCCGACCCCACGAACCCCACCGTCCGGCCGCCCGGCACCTCCACCGGGTCGCCGTGGGCGGGCAGCCGGTCGACGCTGCCGTCCAGGTGCAGGAAGACGAGGCGGCGCGGCGGGCGGCCCAGGTTGTGGACGCGGGCCACGGTCTCCTGGCCCCGGTAGCAGCCCTTGGACAGGTGGACGGCGGACTCGATCAGGCCCATCTCGTGCGGGATGGCGCGGTGGTCGGTGTCCAGGCCCGGGCGCGGGCGGTGCGCGGCGATCCGCAGCGCCTCGTACGCCCAGATGCCGGCGGGCCGCGCGGTCTCGGGCAGCCCGGACAGCTCCTCCCGCTTGATGATCTGCGCGGTGCCGACCACGTCGGGCAGGGCCAGGACGCCCGGTTCGGGGTCCCGCCCGGTGGTCACCACCGCGTACGCGTCGCTGACGTCGGCCACCTCGACGCGCAGCATGAACCGCATCCTGTCGAGGAACTCCACCAGCGCCCCGGCGGTGCCCGGCTCGACGTGCATCCAGACCGCCTCGCCGTCGTCCACCAGGTGCATGTGGTGCTCGATGTGGCCGTGCGGGCTCAGCAGCAGCGCCTCGGTCGGCTCGTACGGCTTGAGGTTCTGCAGGTGCTGGCTGGTCAGGCTGTGCAGCCAGCTCAGCCGGTCCGGCCCGGAGACGCGCACGACCCCGCGGTTGCCGCGGTCGACGAACGCCTTGCCCGCCTCCAGCGCGCGTTGCTCCTGCGCCGGTTCACCGTAGTGGGCGGCGATCTCCTGGTCGGGCGCGTCCGCGGCGACGGCCCCCGGCAGCTTCAACAGCGGGCTCTCCATGCGTCCCAGACTATTTCCCGCCGCCCGCTCCCATGAGCCCCGCCGGGGACGCTATCGGCGGCAGGAGCCGCAGCGCCCGTAGACGGTGAGGTGGTGGACGTCGGTCTGGAACCCGAACTGCTTCTCCAGCAGCTCCGCCAGCCCGGCGGCGGCCTCGGGGTCGACGTCGTTGACGGTGCCGCAGTCGCGGCAGACCAGGTGGATGTGATCGGCCTCGGCCGCCAGGTGGTAGTTGGGCGGGCCGTGCCCCAGGTGGGCGTGCTTGACCAGCCCGAGCTCCTCCAGCAGTTCCAGCGTCCGGTACACGGTGGAGATGTTGACGCCGCGGGCGGTGCGCTGGACCTCGGCGCAGATCTGCTCCGGGGTCCCGTGCTCCAGGTTCGTCACCGCCTCCAGAACCAGCTGGCGCTGGGGAGTGACCCGGTAGCCCTTCGCCCGCAGCTCCTCCTGCCACGTGTCCGCCATGTGCGAATTCTATGTTGTGCCGGATGTCACCGTGAGGGCCTTTCGGCCCTGTGCAGCGGGCCTTCCGGGTGGCATTGCGCAGGGCCGGATGTCGGGGGGTGTCCGCCCACCGGAAAAATGTCTTGCCCCCCGCGTCGGCCTCGCATAGCCTGCGTCTCACGCAGGAAAGGAGGTGGTCCTAGGCATGAGTGACTGTAGGACTTGCGAGGTGGCTGTCCACTAGGTCGCCGTCACGCCTTGGCACTACCGATTCCGCGGACGAGCTAGCCGTCCCCAGGGAGACGTAGGCCGGTCGCGGCGTCGACCGGTGAATACCAGGCAGACACCGGGCCCCCGGACCGATGGGTAAGTCCTCCCATCACCCGCGTCAGGCGGAAGGTCCGGGGGCCTTCTCATGCGCACGGCGCCCCGCACGCGCCCGGTGCCGTCAGCCGACCTTCTTGAGCTGGGCCGACAGATGGGCCTGCAGGGGCTGCCCCATGGCCGCCATCTCGTACACCCAGCCGAGGTCGCGCTTGCCGTCCTTCTCCGGCATCAGCCCGTACAGCCGCCGCCCGGCGGTGACCTCCTTGGCCGACCTGGTCCGCGCCACCACGTCGGTCTGCATCTCCACCCGGTTGAAGGCCACGGTCCCGACGTAGATCTCGACGATGCCGGTGGGATGGGCCAGGGTCACCTCGACCTGGTTGTCGGGCTGCGGCCGCCAGTACCCGGTCTCGGTGCCGAGCGGCCGGCCGAGGGAGCCGTCCTCCTCGATCAGCCAGCTGCGGCTGGTGTAGATCAGGAACGGCTTCCCGTTGTGGGTGAACGAGACCTCCTGCCCGAAGTTGAACGCCTCGATCGTGGGATAGTCGCCGACTCCGGCGCCCTCCCACGTGCCCAGCAGGAACTCCAGCGGCTTGAGGTCGGGGTGCAGCTCAGGCTCCATGGCCACCGAGCGTAGCGGCGCGCCGGAGGGCTCGGGACATCGCCGATCCCGCCGCCCCCGCCGTCGGCCGCCGCCGGTGTCAGCGCAGCCGCGACAGCCGCACCACCACCAGCATCGCGGCCACCGCCACCAGGCCGAGCACCACGACCAGGACCACCGTGTTCACCATGCCGCCCACGGCACCGAACCCTACGCCGCGGCGGGGCCCGACCGCGCCCCGACGCGCGTCCTGGCCCCGGCTAGGCTGCGGGCATGGCGAGATCTCTTGTGATCAAGGCCACGGCGGGCGCCGACGCGCCCGAACGCTGCAACCAGGCGTTCAACGTCGCGGCGGCCGCGGTGGTCAGCGGCGTGCCGGTGTCGCTGTGGCTGACCGGCGAGTCCTCCTGGTTCGCGCTGCCCGGCCGCGCCAAGGAGTTCCGCCTGCCGCACGCGACCCCGCTGGAGGACCTGCTGGACGCGGTGCTGGCGGGCGGCCGGGTGACGTTGTGCACGCAGTGCGCGGCGCGCCGCGACATCGGCCCCGACGACGTGATCCCCGGGGTGCGCATCGCGGGCGCCCCCACGTTCGTGGAGGAGATCACCGCGGAGGGCGTGCAGGCGCTCGTCTACTGACCGCCACCGACCGCCGGGGACGGGCCGCCGGCAGGCGGGGCCGACCGCGCCGCGGGCGACCCGGCGGCCGCGGTGGCGGCGGGCCCGCCCGGCGGCCGGGCCGCCCGCGGCGGCGGGACGGTCAGGACGACAGGACGGCGTTCAGGCGCTCCTCGCGCAGGCGGCCGGCCCAGGAGTCGTCGATGGGCGGCAGGTCCCGGCCGATCGCCCAGCGCAGCAGCAGGTCGGCCAGGCCGGGGTTGCGGACCAGCGCCGGGCCGTGCATGTAGGTGCCGATGATGCGCCCGGCGTAGGCGCCCTCGTACCCGTCGCCGTTGCCCACGCCGTGCACGACGCGCGCCAGCGGCCGGGCGTTCGGGCCCAGCCGGGTGACGCCCTGGTGGTTCTCGAACCCGGTGATGCGCGGCACGTTCAGCTCGGGCGCGACATCGCCGACGATCTCGCCGACGGCGCGCTGCTCGCCGCGTCCGCTGCTGATGTCCAGCAGGCCGAGCCCCTGGACGGGCTGCCCCTCCTCGCCGCCGAACTGGGTGCCGAGCAGCTGGTAGCCGGCGCACACGGCGAAGATCACGGCGCCGCGCTCGGCCGCCCGGTACAGGCCGCCGTCGTTGCGCAGCCGCTGCGCGGCCAGGATCTGCGGCCGGTCCTCGCCGCCGCCGAGCAGGTAGATGTGGCCGTCGACGGGCACCGGCTCGTCCGAGCGCACCTGCACGGTCTCGTAGGGGATGCCGCGCAGCGCGGTGCGGCGCTCCAGGATGATGGTGTTGCCCTGGTCGCCGTAGGTGCTCAGCAGGTCGGGATAGATCCAGACGATCTTCAGGCGGTCAGACGACACGGCCGTACCTCGCTCGGATGTTCTGGAAGGCGGTGTAGTTGGCGATCACGTCCAGGTGCCCGGGCGGCACCGCCATGACCGCCTGCTCGATGTCGTCCACCACGGTGAACGTCACGTCGGCGGCCTCCAGGCGGACGGCCAGGTCGATGCGGCGCTCGCCGGTCACCCACACGGGGCGGCCGCGCAGGATGCGGTAGTCGACGTCCCACAGCCAGGAGGTGTCGCGGCCGTCCGGCCCCTGCGCGTTGATGGACAGCGCGACCGGGCCGGGCGCGGGCTGCAGCACGTCGAACGCCTCCAGCCAGCCCGCCGGGTTCTTCGACAGCAGCAGCCGGATCTGCCGGCCCTGGTGCTCGACCGTGGTGTAGCGGCCGGCGACCGACTTGACCTGCGCCAGCAGCGGCAGCGCCTGCTCGGGCGGGACGCCGAACTGGGCGACGACGGCCAGCGCGATCGCGGCGTTGGACCGGTTGGCGCGGCCGGGCAGCGACAGCCCGGTCAGGGAGAAGGCGCGGCCGTCCGGGGCGGTCACCACGTCGCCCTGCAGCACCCAGTCGGGGCGCGGGCGGGCGAAGGAGCACTGGCGGCAGCGCCAGTCCTGGCCCTCGCGGTCCAGCGGGCCGCCGCACTCGGGGCAGCACCAGGAGTCCTCGAGCCAGTGCTGCCCGGCGGCCACCCACGTGACGCTCTTGGCGGTGGACGCGCCCCAGGTCACCAGGGGGTCGTCGCAGTTGGCGACGACGTGGCTCTGCGGCGAGCCCTCCAGGGCCCGGCGCCACTTGCCCGCCAGCAGCCAGATCTCGGCGGCGCGGTCCATCTGGTCGCGGCTCAGGTTCATCAGCGCGACGACGTTGGCGCCGGTCTCCTTGAGCACCATCGGCACGTACTTCTCGTCGCACTCCAGCACGCCGTAACGGGCATCCGGAGCGGAGGCCAGCGCGGACACGTGCCCGGTCGGCATGTTGGCGCCGAAGGCGTTGGTGGCGACCTCCCCCAGCGGGGTCATCGCCGAGGTGATCAGCCGGGTGGTCGTGGTCTTGCCGTTGGTGGCGCTGACGAGGACGAGCTTGCGGTCCCGGGCGAGCCTGGTGAGCAGCTCGGGGTCGAGGGCCAGTCCGACCCGTCCCCCGATCACCGATCCGTCACCCCGGCCCGCCAGCCGGGACATCCTCGCGGCCGTACGACCGAGCGCGACGGCCAGCTGCGAACGCAGCGGTAGATCGCTCATGGGCTCCGTCTTCTCTGGTTGTGCATCCGGGCGCCTGGAAACCGCTCCGAGCCTAGCCGCACGTGCGGGTGTCCCGTCGCCGGACCGGACGATCAAGGTCGGGCGCGTCACCGCGGCGGCCGGTCCGGGTCGCCTTCCGCAGTGCGACGAGTGTCACACGGAAGCGGGCGAACCAGGCCCGTCCATCTTGACTCTCACCGCATGTCGTGGTTCGGTGCGAGCCCCGGCGACGGCGCGGCGGAACCGGCCGTCCTTGCCATCCGGGCGCAGCAGAGCGCCCTCACCTAGTAATTTGTCCGGGGCCCTACTGTTTCGCGGGGAAAGCGGCAACAAGGCGAGGTCTGAGCCATGCAGTGTCCGACGTGCGGTACGAACACGCCCGGCACGCCGGGCACGTGTCCGAACTGCCACGCGCCACTGGGCGCCCCGGCGAACGGGCCGCTGGGCGCTCCCGTGGTCGGCGGGCCCGCCGCCACCGGGGAGACGGCCGTCATCCCGGCGCCGTCCGCCGCACCGGCCGCCCCGTCGGCTGCTTCGTCCGACGGCCCGCCGGTGTCCCCGTCGGCTTCGACGGGGCCGTCCGCGCCCGTCGGCGCGGACCCGGAGACGACATCGGCGTGGGCGTTCGACGCCGCCGACGTGGCGGAGGCCGCGCCGCCGCCGAAGACTCCCGCCGGGGGCGCGCCCACCGTCGTCGTGCCCGCCGTCGCCCCTGCCGACGCGCACACTCCGTCGAACGGCTTCACTCCGCCCGCGCCGCCTGCGCCCGCGCCCGCACCGGCCGAGCCCGCGTCCGCACCCGCGCCCGCCGAGGCCGCGTCGATCGAGTCCGCCCCTTCGGCGCCCGCGCCTTCCGCTGCCGACGCTCCGGCCGCGCCTCCTTCGGCGCCCGCGGCGCCCAAGGAGGGCGGCGACGCGCAGGACGCGGCGGGCCCGCACGACCCGACGGCCCCCGAGCCGATCATCCCGGAGTCGTGGTTCGCCCAGCCCAAGGCTCCGAAGGAGAAGCCGGACGAGCAGGGGCAGGCCGCCCAGGCGCAGCCGGCGCAGCAGCCGCCCCCGGCCTGGGGCATGGCCGCCGCGCCCCCGGCCGACAACGCGCCGCACGGGGCGACCGCCGTCCTCGACGTCAACGCCCCGCAGCCGCCGGCGCCGCCCACCCTCATGGACCAGGGCATGTACGCGAACCAGGCGCCGGGGATCCCCCCGGGCGCCGCGGTCGGCGGCCCGAACTACGGCGGGCCCTTCCACAACCCGGCCGCCGGGCAGTTCACCCACCCCATCCAGGGGGCCGACACCGCTCCCCCGGGCTTTCCGCCCTACCCGGCGGACCCGAACGCCAAGGCCAAGAAGGGGGTGAGCAAGCCGCTGCTCATCACCGTCTCCGGGCTCGTCGTGGCGGCGCTGGTGTCGGTGAGTCTGGTCATGTTCAGCAAGGACGACACCAAGTCGCAGCAGCCCGTGGCCAACTCGGCCTCGCCGTCCCCCGCCAAGACGGCGGCGCAGCAGCCGACGACGCCGGCCGCGGCCACGATGCAGAGCCAGGCCAGGGAAGTGAACGCCATCCTGCTGGCCAGCCGCGACACCCACAACCAGCTCAAGCGCGCGGTCGGCGCCGCGGGCTCCTGCAAGACCCTGCCCCAGGCCATGGCCGGGTTCCAGACCGTCAAGACCCGGCGGACGAACCAGCTGCGCCGCACGCAGGCCCTGAAGCTCGACAAGGTGCCCAACGGCGAACGCCTGCGCGCCAGCATGCGGCAGGCGTTCCAGGCGTCGCTGGAGGCCGACCAGGCGCTCATCACGTGGGGGCAGCGCGCGCAGCGCAACTGCCGCGGCAAGCCCCGTCCGGCGGTGAACCGCGCGTCGGGGCGCATGGCCGCCGAACGCAAGGCGATCATCGCCAAGCGCAGGCTCGTCGCGATCTGGAACCCGATCGCCCGGCAGGCCGGTCTGCCGCACCGGATCGCCGCCAATCTGTGACCGCCCGATCGCGGGATGAATTGCGGCCCACCCGGCATTGCCGCACTATGTTGGGACGGGTCTTCCAACACGGCGAAGGACTGTGATGCGCTGTCCGGCATGCGGTAGCGACACCACGCCTGCGTTGCCACGTTGCACACGCTGCGACGCTCCGCTCGGCGGTGACGAACCCACCCTGGTCGGCGACGGCCCGCGGCCCCGGGACGACGACTCGACCGCCACCCGCGTGTTCGGCGACGACAGCGCCACGCGAGTCTTCGGCGACGACGTCACCGTCCCCGATTCGCACGTGCGGGACCCGTACGCGCCGCCGCCCGTCCCTCCGCAGGACCCTCCGCCGTGGACGGCGCCGCCGTCCTCACCGGGGGAGACGGCCATCTCGTTGTCGCCGGAGCCGTGGGACGAGCCGCAGGTCTGGCAGCCGCCCCCGCCCCGCAAGCGCCGCCGTGCGACGCCGTACCTGCTGTTCCTGGCGGGCTGGGTGGTGCTGGTCGCGGTGGCGGTCGCCATCGTCCTGTGGCCGCGCGGCGGCAGCGGAGGCACCGCCGCCCCCTCGACGAGCACCGTCATCAGCCCGCAGCGGAACGGGTCGGCCGCCGCGCAGGACCCCTCGCCCGAGGAGTCGCCGTCGGGGAACGGCGACGCCGCCCGGGAGGCCACCGAGATCGACGGGCTGCTGTCGGAGATGGCGACCACCCGGTCCGAGCTGGGCAGCGTCATCGCCGACGGCTGCCGCCCGGCGGCGCTGGACCGCATCCGCCGACAGCGGCAGGAGCAGCTGAGCAGGGCCCGCGCGCTGGACGTCGACGACCTCGACCGGGGCGCGGAGATGAAGGACGCGCTCGTCCGGGCGCTCCAGGCGTCGGTGGAGTCCAACCAGCGCTACCTGGACGCGGCGCCCGGCTGCCCGTCCGACAGCGCGGTCGCCGACGTCAACGGGCGGGCCAGCGCGGCCAAGGCCGAGTTCATGCGCTACTGGCAGCCGATCGCCGAGCAGCAGGGCCTGTCGCCGCGCTCGGCCGACACGATCTGACCCGCGCCCTGCCCCGCACAGCGGACCCGCGCCCCGCCCCTGGCCGGGCGCCGGTCAGGCGTCCGGGAACGGCGGGCCCGGCGGGTTCTTGTCGAACGCGTCGATGAACCGGTCCGGCCAGGTCAGCACCGACTCCAGCCACGAGGCGACGCGCATCGTCTCGGCGACCAGGTCGAGCTGCTCCTCCTCGGGCACGCCGATCGCCACGGCGGCCAGGTCGCGGCCGAACGCCTCGTGGTCGTCCTCGCCGCCCAGCGCGGTGAGCGCGATGGGGCGGTTGCGTTCCAGCTCCATCGACAGCGGGTGGCGGCGCAGCGCCCGCAGCCGGTGGCCGAGCTTGGGCTCGGGCGGCTGCTTCAACCCGGGGAGCTGGTAGTCCAAGGGCGGGGCGGGCGCGTGCTTGTCGGGGGCGACGGCGCCGTAGGGGAACAGCTTGTCCATCTCGTGCAGCCACCGCACCTGGGGGATCACCCACGCGGGCCCCGGCACCGTGCCGGCGAGCTCGTGCGCGCCGTCCAGCAGCCGCTGCGCGACCTCGGCGGCCTTGGCGGTCAGCTCGGCGGGCGGGTAGGCGGTGCGCAGCGCCCAGGCGCGGCGCGTCACCGCGCGTTCCACGACGGTCGCCAGCGCGCACTCGCGCAACCGCGGCGCCAGCCGCGACCAGGTGCGGGACAGGTCCGGCGGGACGGCCGGCAGCGGCCGGTTGACCACGTGCGCGAGCACCAGCACGTCCGCCCACAGCCGCAGCCACGCCCCGTCCGGGCCGGCGGCCAGCAGGTCGGCCTCGCGCAGCTCGATCAGCGTGCAGGCGCGGCCCAGCCGGCATTCGCAGCCGCAGGCGGCCGAGCGGCGCCCGTCGATCGGGGGCGGCGGTCCGGGCAGCACCTCCTCGCGGCCCTCGCCCAGCGGCACCCGCACCCGCAGCGGCCGGTCCATGCCGTCGGCGAACACCGCCGCCACGCCGGGCCGCAGCGACACCACCTCGCGGGACTGGTCGTCGTCCAGGTTCATCGCCGCGCCCACCTGGTGCCGGTCGTCGAACGCCGGAAGCCGGTGCACGACCTTCAGCGCGGTGTTCTTGATGACGTCCGGCACCAGCTTGGTGGGGATCTGCTCGGCGACGATGATGCCCTCGCCGTACGCGCGGATCTCCGCCAGCATCCCGGCGAACAGCTCCACGGCGTGCGAGCTGGTGCGTTCGGGGCCGCGGTTGCGCAGCAGCCGGTGCGCCTCCTCGATCACGATGACGTGCCGCAGCCCCGGCGCGGTGCCGCCGGCGCGGGCCCGCATCCGCAGGTGCTCCACGATGCGGATGATCAGCGTGCCCATGAGGAACGCCTTGTCCTCGTCGTTGGCGACGTCCTCGATGGCCAGCACGATGTTCTCGCGCAGCATGCCGCCGACGTCGGCGGGGTGCCCGCCCTCGAAGAACCGCCCGGCCGACCCGATGCGCAGGCTGCGCAGCCGCACGTCCACGAACCCCTGCACGTCGGCCATCAGCTCCCGCCCGTAGCCGACCTCGCCGATGACCTGCAGCGCGGCGTTCTGCAGCTGCTCCAGCGTGGGGACGGCGGGTTCGATGAGCGAGCCGGGCACGCCGCCGCCGGTCACCACGTCCCAGCCGTTGGCCTCGTACACCCGCTGCAGCGCCTGCGCCATGATCTGCGGGAACGGCTCCTCGGCGTCGAAGGCGGCCTGGAACAGCGCGCGCACCATGTCGATGTGGGCCTGCACCGGGTAGCCGGGCTCGGGCGCCAGCGGGTTGACCGACAGCGGCACCGCCCCCGGGTCGGACGGGTTCACCACCGTGACGCCGCCGCCGAGGTCGCGGATGCGCCCCGCCATCGCCGCGTACTCGGACTTGGCCGGTTCGATCGCCAGCCACGGGATGCCCGCGCGGGTGAGCTGCTCCAGCAGGTGCCGGACGGTCTGCGACTTGCCCGCCCCGGTGGCGCCGGTGACGAACACGTGCCGGTTGATCGTGGAGCGGGGCACGGTGAACCGGCCGACCTGCCGGTCCTGCCCGTCCAGGATCGCGCCGAGCTCGATGCGCGGTTCGTGCGCGGCGGTGGACGGCGGCTCGTCGGTCTCGGAGGTGACGTCGAAGTAGCCGGCGTCCAGCACCCGCAGGCCGGGCACCTCGCGGCGCGGCAGCCCGGCGAGCGCGGCCAGCGCCCCGGCCGTGGCGACGAACGGGAACCGCTGCTCGCCGTCCACGAGCCCGGCGTCGGGGCGGCGGGCCTGCCCCCGGTACGCGGCGGCCTCCGCGCGGTAGCGGGCCGGTTCGGCGGCCCGGTAGCCGTCGGCCCGGTACGCGTCGGCGCCCCGGTAGGGGCCGGCGTCCAGCATCTCGCCGAACGAGCCGGTGACCTGCCCCGACCGCAGCCGGTACGGGTGGTGCCCGAGCTCCATCGACCCGACCAGCACGGGCGCGATCTGGCCCAGCTCGGCGGGGTTGGCCGCGCCCGCCAGCACGCGCACCCGCCACAGCCCGGCCTCGCGGAACGCGTCCAGCTCGGCCAGCCGCTGGTCGGCGCGGGCGACGGCGAGCCGGGCCTGCTCGTCCTCGCCGCGCCGCAGCATGCGCAGTTCGTGGTGCAGCTCGCGCATCTCGACGTCGACCTGCCGTTCGTCGCACGGGTCGGCGACCACGAACCAGCCGAACGGCCGCTCCATGAGGGTGACCAGCGTCGACTCGAACAGCCCGAACCCCTCGTCCGGGCGGGCCGCCTGCGGGGCCAGCCGCCCGGGGCAGCGGGTCCAGGTCATCCGCTCGGCCTGGCGCAGCCACCCGTCCCCGATCGCCACGCCGCGCGCGCCGCTGGGGAACAGCAGCCCGCGGGTCTCGCCGTCCCGCGCGGGCGGCCCGCCGACCGGCCCGGCGTTGGTGATCAGCTGCAGCGGCGCGCCGCCGCCGGGCGACAGCCAACCCACCACGAACGGGCGGCGCCGCCGCGCCGCCGACAGCGCGGCGGGCAGCACGCTGACGAAGTCCCATTCGGCGGAGGCGGTGCGCCGCGGCGCCGGAATCGCCTGGATCCGGTACCACGGCCCCGCCAGTACGGATCCGCCCTCCTGGAGTTCGGCACCTGGGGACTGCGCATCCGGGGCTGACGTCACCCCAGCATCCTTACCGGCCCCCGGCCGCTCGCGCCAGAGCTCCTAGTGTCCGGCCGGAGGGTCGGCGGCGTGCCTGCCGCTGGACCGCAGCGACGGGACGATCCGCGTCCCCCGGCGGGCGCCGCCGTGCCTGCCGCGCCGCGCCGTGCCGTTCACGTCGCCGTTCATGCCGCTGCTCGCGCTGCGGCTCGCACTGCGGTTCGGGCCGCTGTTCGGGCCGCTGTTCGGGCTGCGGTTCGCGGCGCCGTTGCCGGTCGCCGCGTCGTGAGGGGCCGGCTGCGGTGCGGCGGGCGACCTGCGGTGCGAGCCGTTGGACGATGCGGAGGCACGCGTGCCGGACGGGCCGTCCGGCGGCGGGGCGTCATCGCTGTCGCGTTCCAGCTCGGCCTTGCCGTCCTGCTTCTCCTGTTCGCGCAGATACTCCTCGAATTGCATCGAGTGCGTGGTGGGCAGGGTGATGATGCCCGGGTTGGCGTCCACCAGCAGGATGCGGCGGCCGCTGCCGCCCGCGTGGGTGAAGACCATCGCGGTGGGCGGGAGCTCCTGCAGCTGGTGCGGTTCGACGAGCAGTTCGCGGGAGCGCTGCTTGCCCGCGCCGCCCGCGCCGACGGTGCGGCCCCAGGTGGTGGCCGAGCCGATGACCCGGGCGAGCGCCGCGTCGTCGGCCGGGCCGGGCAGCGGCGACCACACCGGGTCGGTCAGCCCGTCGCCGCGGACGCGGGCGTAGGCGACCGTGCTGGCGTAGCCCTCGGCGGCGACGTCGTCCGGCAGCGCCTCGCCCGCGGTGTCGGTCATCTCGGCGACGAGCAGCCGCTGCCCCGCGCCGATGTGGTCGGCGGCGACGCGGGCGTCCTCGGGGTTGCCCACGCGCATGAACCCGACGGCGGCGTGCCCGCGGCGGCCGAGCCGGTCGCGCACGTGCGGCGGGATCGACCGGTACATCAGCACCAGCCCGGTGCCGGCGGCCTCGCAGGCGTCGATCAGCCGGTCGAGCACGTCGCCGCGCAGCTTCTCGGCCCCGCACAGGAACAGGGTGTGGTCCCAGCGCCCGCCGGGCGGCGACTGCCGGATGCGGTGGGTGAGCGCGGTGGTGACGTACGTGCCGAGGATCCGGTTGGTGAGCACCCCGGCGCGGCGGTCCATGGACAGCACGTGCAGGCGCGACGGCGGCAGCCGCACCGGCTCGGCGGCCAGCTTCTCCAGCTTGCGCAGCTGCGCCTCCAGCGCCCAGGCGCGGCGCACCACGATCCGGTCGGTGGCGTCCCGGCCGAACATCGTGGCCAGGCGTTCCAGCTGGTCGTCGGTGAGCAGGCCGCGGCGCAGGTCGTCGCGCGGGTCGCCGACCTGGGCCAGCACCCGCAGCGCGGCGGTGATCTGCGGGATGGTGGGCTCGGCGGTGCTCCTGGGGTCGGCGGGCCGCAGCACGTCGATGACGCGCTCCAGGATGGAGTTGTCGAACGACAGGTCGCGGGTGCCGCCGTGCTCGTCGCCGGCGCCGACCACCAGCGACAGCACGTCGGCGAGCGCCTCGCGGCCGAGCCCGCGGGTGGCGTCGAGCCGGGGCAGGTCGCCCGGCAGCACCCACACCAGCGGGTCGTCGCCGCGGTCGGCGGCCAGTCGCAGCAGGTCGTGGGCGACCGCGCCCTCGGACAGGTCGATGACGGTGACGCGGGCGCCGACCGCCAGCCGGGACGCGCCCATCGTGGTGACGGCGGCGGACCAGCCCGCCAGCGTGCCGCCGACGATGTCGACGCGGTCGACGCCGGGCGGGACGGCCACCGGGTACCACTCGCGCTGGCTGTCGTAGGCGCGGCGGCGCCGCTCCCAGTCGCGGTAGGCGGCCTCGTGCTCCCGGGCGGCGGCCTCCTCGCGGCGGCGGCGTTCGGCGCGCAGGCGTTCCAGCCGGTCGCGTTCGGCGGCCAGGCGGGCCCGGATGGCCCGCTCCTCCCGCCACAGCGCGGACCCGGTGATGCCGAGGATGATCGCGCAGGCCAGCAGCGCCACACCGGCGAACGCCCAGGGCAGCACCCCGGCCAGCCCGCAGCCGACGAAGAGCGCGACGCCGACGCCGGTGGCGCCCGCGGCCATGCGCAGCGGACGCCCGGCCATGTGCTCGACGGGCCGCGGCACCGGAACGGCGGGCGGCGGTTCGGGCCGCGCGGGCTCGGGCGGCTCCGGCGGCGGCCCGGGGTCCGGGTGGACCTGCGCGTAGCGCCAGCCGACGTAGACGCGGTCGGCCTGGATCAGCCGTGTCGTCGCGGGCCCGCGGGCGCTGTCGGTCACGTCGTGAGACCCCTGGGAGTTGCGGGATGCCTGAGGACATGGCGTCCTCTTCCGCCCAGATTAAAGACGTTCGCCGGGTCCCGCGCCACGTTCCCCTGAAGAACGCCTGATGAGCGGTATTCACGGCGAATTCGGTCAGCAGGTTCACCTGCGGTAAACATCGGGCGCCCCGGCGCCACCCTGCTGGCCGGATCCGGCCACAAAAATTTCGCCGTCAACCCCGCACGGGCTCGGCCGAGCCGGTACGGGCGCCGCCCGCAGCACCCGCCGCGCCGCGGGGGCTACGGCTTGCGGGCGATGCCGCCGTACATGAGGCGCTGGCCGACCGACAGCTCGTCCTCGGGCGGCACCGGGCCGTCCGGGCGCCACAGCGGCAGGGGCACCACGCCGGGCTCCAGCAGCTCGTGCCCGTCGAAGTAGGCGGTGATCTCCTCGGGGGTGCGGAACCGGCCGGTGCCCAGCAGCGCCAGGTACTGCTTCTCCGCGTCGCGCGCGGCCTGGCTGGAGGCGCAGAAGTGGGTGATGAACAGGTAGCTGCCGGACGGCACCGCGTCCATGTACGCCTCGACGATGCCCTGCGGGTCCTCGTCGTCGTGCAGGTGGTGCAGGATGCCCACCAGCATGATCGCCGTGGGCTTGCCGAGGTCGATGAGCCGGGCGACCTCCGGGTCGCCCAGCACGGCGGCCGGGTCGCGCAGGTCGGCGGTGACGACGGTGGTGCGGTCGTTCTCGGCCAGCAGCGCGCGGCCGTGGGCCAGCACGATGGGGTCGTTGTCGACGTACACGACGTTGGCGTCGGCGGCCACGCGCTGGGCGACCTGGTGGGTGTTCTCCACGGTGGGCAGGCCGGAGCCCAGGTCGAGGAACTGCCGGACGCCCTGTTCGGCGAGGAACCGCACGCCGCGCCCGAGGATCTCGCGGTTGTACCGTGCGACGTCGTAGATCTCCGGGACGACCTTGGTGATCTCGGCGACGAACGCGCGGTCGGCCTCGAAATTGTCCTTGCCGTGGAGGACGACGTCGTACGCCCGCGCGATACTCGGCTTGGTGATGTCGATGCCCTTGGAGGCCCACTCGTCCGCCTGCTCGGACACGTCCGCCATCGCGTCGCCCTCTCTCCCGCGAATGCCCCTCCGCCGACTTGTGATCTTAGGTGCGGACGGACCGGAACGTCCGGAGATTAAGCTTCTTTTCAGCTTCGGATCGGTCGCCGGGAATACGCAGGTTGTCGGGCCCCGGGTGGACGGTTACGAAACGGGCGCCGCGGCGTCGGGTTCGGCGTCGGCTCGGCCGGTCCGCTTCCGTAGGACGTAGCCGCGGGCCACGGCGGTCATGACGGCGGCGATGGGGAGCCAGACGGCCGCCACCGGCCAGAAGCTCTCCTTGCCGCTGCCCGCGGTCAGGACCGGGGCGACGAGCCCGGCGAAGATCAGCGCGATGGACAGGCCCAGGGCGGCGACCATGCCCGGCGTCGGGGCGGAGGCGCGGCGGGCCAGCCGCCACACGCACGCGGCCGCCATGAGCAGACCGCCGGGGACGGTGATCAGCCCGAGCACGAGGGACCGGGCGCGCAGGTCGGCCGGGGCGTCGAAGGTCCGCTGGGACTCGCCGTCGGCCGCGATCTCGGTCAGCCGGCCGCGCCAGACGGTGCCGGTGACGTGGTCGCCCTCGTCCAGGCCGTCCACGACGGGCCCTCGGGTGGGGTAGCGCGTCGCCCATTTCTCGCCGTCCGCGCCGGTCAGCACCACGCGGTTGGAGTCGCCCCTCTTGTAGGTCAGGTGGACGCCGGACACGGTGAACTCCTCCGTCCAGCGGCATTCGGCGGGCCCGGACGGGGCGGCCGGGCAGCGCGGCGCGGCCTGGTAGGCGCGCAGGTCGCGGACGCCGCCGGGGAAATTGGCCGCGACGAAGGCGATGCCGGTGGCCGCGATGGCGACGCCGGCCAGGAGGGTGACGACGGTTCCGACGACGCCGCGCAGAACGCCGGAGACAGAGACCTGGGACACGTCCGCATTGTCCCATCCAATACGGATCGGTGCGTTCTGCGGCATCCCGCGCACGCCCTTTTTGCGATCTTGACTCTCCCGCAGTGGGAGCGTCCATGCTGGTGATGTGACAGAGGGACTCCTGCCGATCGGGCGGTTCGCCCGGCTGTGCCGGCTCAGCGTCAAGCAGCTGCGGCACTACGACGACCTGGGCCTGCTGGTTCCGGCCCGGGTCGATCCGGACACCGGCTACCGCTACTACCGGCCCGGGCAGGCCCGCGACGCGCTCGTCATCGGCCTGCTGCGCTCCCTCGACGTGCCGCTTGCGGCGATCGGGCAGGTGCTGGCGGGGGCGACCGGCGTGCTGGGCGACGTCCGCGACCGGATGGAGGCCGACCTGGCGCGCCGCCGCCGCAACCTCGCCGCGCTGGAGCGCATCCTGGCCGCGGGCCTGCCCGCGCCGGAGGTGCGGCTCGTGCGCGAACCGGCCCGGCGGGTGGCGCTCGTCCGCGACGTCGCCCCGGAGGACCGGATCGGGGAGGTCACGTCGGCGTGCGTGGCCCGGCTGATCGGCGCGGTCCTCGGCGGGGACGCGGCGCCGCGCCCCCGCCCGCCGGACCACGGCGGCGACGACTCGGCGGACCACGGCGACGGCGGCCCGGCGGGCCCGGACGGCGGGCCGCTGGGAACCCTGATCGGCCTGTTCCCTCTCGACCTCGCCCAGGAGATCCCCATCGCCGTCGGGGTGGAGACGTCCGCGGACGTGCCGGGCACAATTCCCGACGTCCTGCCCGGCGGGCTGTTCGCGGCGACGACGCACGTCGGGCCGTACGAGCAGATCGGGCTCACCGCGTACGCGCTGCTGGCCTGGGTGGGCGACCGCGGGCACCTGCCCACCGGGCCGCTCCGGGAGGTCTACATCTCCGACCCCGCGCGCACGCCGCCGGACCGGCTGGAGACCCGGCTGATGATCCGGCTGGACGACGCGGGCTGACCGCGCGACCGGGCGACCGGTTCGCGCATCCGACCCCGAAGGGACCTGAATGATGGCGTCCTACGACGTCAAACGAGAACGCAGGGCGCTGTACGCGCCGAAGAACACCGATTGGGCGCTGGTCGAGGTGCCCGAGCAGCGGTTCATCGCGATCGACGGCCAGGGCGACCCCAACACCTCGCCCGTCTACGCGGCCGCCGTCGAGGCCCTCTACAGCGTGGCCTACACGCTCAAGTTCGCCGCCAAGCGCGACGGCCGCGATTTCGTCGTGGCGCCTCTGGAAGGCCTGTGGTGGGCGGACGACTACGAGGTGTTCACCGCCCGGGCGAAGGCGTCCTGGAAGTGGACGATGCTGATCAGCCAGCCCGAGTGGATCACCAGGGCGGCGGTCGAGGAGGCCCGCGAGATCGCGGCGGCCAAGAAGAAGCGCCCCGCCATCGCCGAGGTCCGGTACCACACGCTGCACGAGGGCCTGTGCGCGCAGGTCCTGCACATCGGCTCCTACGACGACGAGACGCCCCTGCTGGCCCGGCTGCACAACGAGTACATCGAGGCCAACGGCCTGCGCCTGCACGGCCTGCACCACGAGATCTACCTCAGCGACCCGCGCCGGACCCGGCCGGAGAAGCTCAAGACGGTCCTGCGCCAGCCCGTCCGCCGGACCGGGTGACATCGCGCTCCGGCGGGAGCCCGCGGCCCCCATGGGATCGAGGGCTCCCGCCGGAGGCGCGCCACGACGGAAGAAGGCCCGCCGCCTGGGTCCCAAAGCAGGTCTCAGGACCTTGCGGCGCGCCCGCCCCAGGCGCGATGATCTTGGTTTGTGCAACGTTCCGACAGCGGCGCCGGTGCCCTGGAGTACATCGCCGTCGCCCTGCTGATCACCGGGATCGCCGTCGCCGTGTCGGTGTCCGGTGCGGGCGCCACGTGGCGGAGGCGTGCACCGGCGCGGTCTGCCGGATCCTCGGCGACTCCTGCCCGCTGGAACGTTCCGGCCGCGACGGCGCGTCGCCCCGCACCCTCGCCGCCCGCCAGACCGCCGCTGCGACCAAGCCGCCGCTGCCCAAGCCGACCTGCCAGCCGGATCCGGACGCGCCCTGGGTGGACCGGCGGCCCGGCCGCGGGCGGACGCCGTGCGCCCGTCAGTCCCACCAGAACCACCAGGTGTCGGCGCCGACCAGGAACTCCGCGTACTGCTCGAAGTCGCCGACGCCCTGCCAGATGTTGTCGGGGCACAGCGCGTGGTGCTCGACGGCGACCCGGCGGGCGTGCTCGATCGTCGCCGGCGGCGCGGCCACCGAGAGGCGGAGGGTGTCGAAGCCGACCGACGTCACGCGGGCCCCGAACCGGTCCTCCCAGGTGCGGACGACGGCCGAGACATCGTCGGTGCCGGCGTGGTTGCAGGGCCCGTCCCAGCCCACCGCGGTCAGCGCGTCCGCGCCGCGCTCGGCGGGAACGAGGCCGAGCAGGGCGGAGCCGCTTCTTGCGGCCTGGCGCCGCGCCACGGCGTCGGCGTCCTCGTCCGCCTCGCCGGGAGGGGCCAGGCCGGGCCACGGGCCGGACAGCGGACCGTGCTCCGCCCCCTGGGTCACCGAATGCCACGCCTTCGCCAGGACGTCCTCGGCCTCCAGTGCGTCGATGGCGGCGACGGAGCCCGGCCACAGCTCGCCGTCATGCCAGGGACGGGCGAGGTCGCTGGCCAGCCCTTCCAGCAGCAAGGGGTAGAGGCCGGTCTCATGACGGAGGTCGTAGAGCCGCAGCCAGTGCCGGCCCGCGTCGGGGACCGGCTCGTCCGACACCCACAGGGCCGGACGGTCGCCCTCCTCGGGCATGATCAGCCTGCCCGCTGGAAGGCCGTCCGGCAGTTCGTCCAGTGATCCTCGCGACATGCGCGCAAACTAACCGGCCCCACCGACAATGCGCGGACGCCCGGCCGCCGGCCCCGTGCTCAGGTGGCGCTCGGGTCCGGCCGGGCGGTGTCCAGGCCCGCGGCCGCGGCGAGGTCCGCGGCGGCGGCGCGCACCGCCGGATCCGGGTCGTCCAGCAGGCCGAGCACGGTCTGCCGCCGGGACGCGAGCGCCGCGCGGGCCAGCGCCGCACCGCGATCGGCGGCCGGGGCGCCGGCGATCCGGGCGAGGAGGTCCAGCAGCCCGGCGCGGGCCTTGCAGCCGGGGTGGGCGGCCGCGTCCAGCAGCGGGGGCGCCGCGATCCCGGCGGCCGGGCAGGTCGCGCCGTCCTCCAGGAACCGCGCCGCCAGGGCCTCCACCGTGCGCTCGGCCTCGTAGGCGTCCACCGTGGCCGCGCGCCGGATCAGGTCGGGGATGTCGGAGGCGTCGCGGTCGCGGAAGGTCCTGAGCGGCTCCCAATCGACCTTGTCCAGCCGCGCCGCCAGTGCGCGCGTCGGCCACAGCCGTTCGGGGCGCAGCCGCAGCACGACCGTCCCGTGGCCGCCGCCGACGACCAGCGTCGCGTCGGGCCGCAGGAGGAGATGGTCGATGCCGCTGCCGAGTTCGAGGTCCGCGCTGAGCTCGGTGAACATGTCGTGGATGCGGACCAGTCCGTCCGACCAGGCGATGGCGACGGCCACGCCCGTGGGCAGCATCTCCGCGTGCAGGGCGGTGACCCGGTTCCGCCTTCTGATGTCGTACGGCGCCTCCAGCGGGTCCAGGTCCGAACCCCACATGCGGACGACGCCCTTGTCGTCGCCGCTCCACATCACCGAGCCCCCGCTCCGCGCCCTGACGCTGGTCACCGCCGTCACCGCGCCGTTGTGCAGGGCGTGCTGGAGGGTGCGCGGCGGGTCGGCGTCCAGGATCCGGGCGTGCACTCCGCCGTCGCGGTCCCCGGCGACCAGGGTGACGGCCTCCGCGTCGAGGGCCGCCGCGGTCAGGCCGGGCGGCTCGGCCTCGCCGGTCAGGGCGCCGAAGGAGATCTCGGCGCGGTCCGGCCGCTCGGGGCTCGCCTGGAGCACCGTCCACCGGCCGCCGTCGTCGGCGTCGCCCGCCGCCAGCGCGACGGGCCCGAGGTCCAGCTTGGCGTCCTCGGGGCCGGGTTCGCCGATCCACTCCTCCCGCACGTCGATGCCGAGCGCCTCCGCGACGTCGTACAGGGCGGCGCGGGTCCGCCCGTGGATGTGCAGGGGGCCGCCGTCGTAGTCCTCGGCGTTGAACCGGATGATCGCATCGGGGGCGCCGTAGGTGTAGGCCTCGGCGCCCAGCTCCCGCCACGGCAGCAGGCCCAGCTCCGGGAACCGCTCCCTGATGCGCCGGGCCATCTCCGCCTCGCTCGTGCCGAACTGCTCCTCCCCCAGCCACAGCGTCCACCCGAGCTGGTCGGGCAGCCGCTCCACCGCGAGCTGGAGGAAGAACTCCGACACCGAACGGCTCTGCAGGACCCAGCCGTCCTCGACGCTCACGAACACCCGCGGATCGGCCAGCCCGGCCTCCGCGGCCAGGTAGCCCCACTCGTTGCAGTACTGGTTCTCCGCCATGAACACGCACAGCCGCAGGTCGCCGCCGGGGGCGACGTACGGATTGTCCTCCGGCAGCCCGTCGCTGGTGCCGTACCCGGTCGGGTCGGGGCGGATCGTCGGCGGCCACACCGGGTTCGTCCAGTACAGGCGGGGGCGGTAGGAGAAGGAGTTGAACGGCAGGTCCCACCATTCGTCCAGCGCCTTGGGGATGGGAAGCGACAGGTCGACGTCGGCGAACCGGTCGTCGTCCTCCTTGCCGAACAGGCTGCGCACGTACGCCTTGTGCCCGTCCTCCGTCCAGCGCGGCCAGGCGGGCTCGCCGCCGGGCGGCACGTACCCCCACTCCTCCTGGAACTGCCGCAGCAGCTCCCAGCGCGGCCCGGTGTCGGCCAGGTGCTCGGCGAACTCCTCCTCCGACATCCGCTCCCGGTCGTCCCAGCGCGGTATCACCCGCCGGAGCCGCTCCGCAAAGCGTCCATAGTCCACGATCCCCGTCACGAGGCCCGACCTTACCGACGGGGAGGGACACCCTGGCGCGGTTCGGGCGCCTTCGGGCACCGCGGGCGGCCGGGAACCGGCACTTGGCGCGTTCATCAACCGTTCACACTGATTTCGCCGATTACTAATCCATGTGTCGTCAAGCCTTTTCCACCGCGACGTAAACCGACCCGGAAGTCTGCCCGGAAACCGCTTCCGCCCCCCCGATTCCCCCGATTCAGGCATGGTGGGCGCACCGGCCAAAGTAAGCTGCATTCGGTGCCGATCGCTGGTTTGCCTGCTTGGCGCCGACCAGTATCGTCTCCCCTGACGCCGAGGAAGTTCCCGGACGCGGCGTCGCCCGTGAGGAGACCGCACGGCGAGCGGCACGCACCCCTGCGACATGCGGTCGAGCCGGTCGCGGCGGACCACCGCGACCGGCCCGTGGCGCACCCGATGAACGAATACGAGGGTCATTTTGAACATTCTGGAAGCGGTCTTCCTCGGCGCCGTGGAGGGGCTGACCGAGTTCCTGCCGATATCCAGCACCGGGCATCTGACGATTCTGGAGAGCCTGCTCGGATATTCCCCCGACGATTCTGATATCACCGCGTTCACCGCGATCATTCAGGTCGGCGCCGTCCTGGCGACGCTGCTGTACTTCCGCGCCGACTTCGCCCGGCTGATCGGCGCGTGGCTGCGCGGCCTGTTCCGCCCCGAATTCCGCGACGACCTGGACTACCGCCAGGCCTGGGCGGTGGGGCTCGGCGCGATCCCGATCGGCGTCGCCGGCCTGCTGTTCAAGGACCAGATCGAGACGACGCTGCGCAGCCTGTGGTTCGTCGGGTCGGCGCTGATCCTGTGGAGCGGGGTGATGTACTTCGCCGACCGCAGCGCCGCCCAGTCCCGCAGCGAGAAGGACGTGACCTGGAAGGACACCCTGGCCATCGGGCTCGTCCAGTGCCTGGCGCTGATCCCGGGGGTGTCGCGTTCGGGCGCGACGATGTCCGCGGGCCTGCTGCGCGGCCTGGACCGGGTCACGGTCACCAAGCTGTCGTTCTTCCTGTCGGTCCCCGCGCTGACCGCCGCGGGCGGGCTGCAGCTCGTCGACGAGTACGACACGATCTCCAAGGGCGTCGGCTGGCCCGCGACGCTCACCGCCACGGCGGTCAGCTTCATCGTGGCCTACCTCGCCGTGGCGTGGCTGCTGAAGTTCGTCGCCAAGCACACCTACACCGTCTTCATCGGCTACCGGGTGGTGCTCGGCGTCATCGTGCTCGCCCTGGTCGCCACGGGCACGGTCTCCGCCTCCTGAGCGGAGAACACGTGGCGACCGGCGCCGTTCAGGCTTTGCCGGGCAGGAAGGCCTCCAGCTCCATGGAGGGGTGGGGGTACTTCCAGTCGAGGCCGGCGAACGGGACGTACATGCCCTCGTGCCGGCCCGCGAGGAAGTAGTTGCCGTTCCACCGGTTGGGGTTGGTGACCGGGTCGCCGACCGGGAAGTTGGCGCCGAGCGGCTCGTGCGGCACGCCGACGCCGAACATGGCGTACACGGCGGCGTCCACGAAGTTGTTGTGCTCGATCGACCCGCGCAGGTGGGTGCCCTGGATGGCCAGGCCGTGCACCCGGTCGCGGACGAAGTACAGGGAGCTGAGGTCCTTGACGACCTGGTTGAAGTCGTGGGCGCCGTCGTGGTGGACGAACGCGCGGGTCTGCGGCTCGGCCGTCAGCACGGTGCTGACGTAGGTCGGCAGGTCGCCGTGGAACATCCGCACGCGCGCCATCGCGTTGGGGAACAGGCGGCGCAGCCGCTCGCGGGTGAACTGCAGGTAGGCGTGGTTGACGTCGACCAGGTCGAGTTCCAGCCCCATCGGCTCCACGCATCCGGCCAGGATGGCCGACGAGCCGCCCATGAAGACGCCGACGTCCACCAGCCGGGTCAGCTCCAGGTGGGTGCGCTCGACGCGGGTGAAGACGTCGAAGTAGTGGTGGGCGCTGCACTGGTCCTCGTAGGCCACCTGCGACGACTCGATCCGCGCGGTGATGCGGTCGAAGATCGTGCTGCGTCCGGCGAACTTCTTCAGCGGGGCGTGGTGCCCGCTGTAGATGGGGATGTTCAGCGCCTCGTGCAGCTCGTCGACGTCGGCCAGGGCGGGGTCCGGTTCGAGGAAGGTCCCCCAGGTCTCCTGGTGCATCGCGACGGTGGTGACGTAGTTGCCCAAATCGTCCCTCCTCAACGTGCGCGGCCGCGGCGGCGGGTCGGGTCCGGTCAGGATGCCGCGGCCGGGGTGTAACGATCGCGCGGCGCCCCGGCGTTCCCGGAGCGGGCGGCGCGGGTGCACAGCCAGGTCATCGTGCCGAGCGCGATCAGGCCGGCCGTCGCCGTGAGGAGGGCCGTGGCCGAGCCCAGCGGGGGATGCCACTCGCCGGTGAGCGGGTTCAGGGCGGGCACGCCGGGCCGCAGGCCGTGCTGGTACCTGATCATCGTATACGCCAGCCCCGCCAGGTGCGCGGGGAGCACGACCGCCGCCAGCCAGCGCGTCACCGACGGGGCGAACGGCCGGGCGAGCAGGCCGCGCTCGTCGACGGTGTAGGCGGCCAGCAGGGCGGCGCCGACCGCGCACGGCAGCATGTAGCGGCCCTGCGCGACCATGCCGTCGGACTCGGCGCCGAAGACGTCCATGCCCAGCGGCAGGGCGAACGCGCCCGCCACGGCGAGCAGCAGGCGGAGCCGGTCGCGGCCGGTGCCCGCGGCCAGCGCGGCGAGCAGCAGGAACCCGGCCGCGGCGAACCACACGGCGTAGAAGGCGGGCGGCATGTTGAAGTCCAGCCAGCCGAACTGGCCGACCATGGACTTCAGGTAGAACGACAGGCGTTCGACGGCGACCACGCGCAGCGCCTCGGCGGGGCCGAGCCCGGCGCCGCCGGGGACCGGCACCAGCTCGGTGGCCTTCATCGCCAGCGTCCAGATCCCCGAGGTCAGGCAGGCCGCGGCGACGGCCGGGGCGACCAGCCGGGCGGCGCGGTCGCGGGCCAGCCGGGCGAGGCGGGCGCGGCCGGCGGTGCCGACCAGGACGGCCAGGGCCAGCGCGACCGCCAGCGGTCCGGACGGGCGGGTCCACGCCACGACGGCGGCGGCGACACCGGCCAGCACCAGCAGCCGCCGGTCGACGGGCCGCTCGGCGGGCCGGTCAATGGGCCCGCCGCCGAGGACGGCGGGGATCAGGGCCGCCCACATCGCGATCGCCGCGGTGATCTCCAGCCCGTTCGGGTTGATCACGCCGGTCAGGTGCAGCGCGAGGGGCGTGGCGGCGACCAGCAGCCCGGCGAGCAGGAACGGCCGCCGCGCCCAGGCCAGCACGGCGTACGTCGCGGCGGCGAGGAAGGCCGCCGACAGGGCCGCGCTGAGCAGCCGGGCCAGCAGCAGTCCGGTGTCGTCGGGCCATATCCGCAGCGGCCAGCCGACCACCGCGTGGTAGGTGGGGTGGTAGCGGCCCGTGGCGGAGAACCCGTCCGCGGGCGCGTGCGGGCGCGGCGCCCGGGCCGCCTCGTCCAGGCAGCTCGCGGGCTGCTCGGGCTTGAACGCGAAACACGCGGGCGACTTGCGCAGCACCCCGGACGGGACGGTCTGGCGGGTGCCCGGCAGCGGCCGCGGGAAGCCGGGCACGGTCAGGTAGTCCGGCGGTGCGGCGACGTCCCCGCCGACCACGCCGGCCGCGCGGGTGATGTGCGCCTGCTCGTCCGGACCGCCGTCCCAGGGCAGCGCGATGGCCCAGCCGCCGCCGACCGCGAAGAAGCCGAGGAAGGCCAGGATCGCGATCAGCCGGGACGGCGGCGCCGGGGTCATCGCCCGTCCGGGTCCCGGCGCACTCTGGCGGTTATGGCCCGCCCCAGCTGGGTGACGGCGGTGCCGAGCTCGGGCGGTGCGGCGCGGCGCGGGGCCGCCCGCCGGGCCAGTTCGGCGCGCAGCCCCTCCAGTTCGCGCCGCCGGGTCGCGATCTCGGCGTCCCGTCGTTCGAGTTCGCCGCGCAGCCGTTCGATCTCCCGCTGCTGGGCGGCGATGGTCTCGGCGAGCCGGTTGGCGCCGTCGGCGTGGGTGCGCGCCTCGTACTGCAGCTGCAGCACCCGCGTGTACAGCGCGATCCGGTTGTTCTCCATGGCGGCGAGCAGGGCCGAGGACGTGTACGGCCGCAGCGCCGCGAACAGCTCCGCGGCGCCGGGGGCCGCGTCGCGGGCCAGCACGCCGAACCCGAACACCGCCGGGACGATCGCGAACCGCCAGCCCGCGCCGCCGTCGGCCAGCGCGTCCTCGACGGCCGTGAGCACGCCGTTGCGTTCGCCGCCCGCGTGCGCCGCGACGGTGTAGGCGCCGTCGCCGACGAATCCGGCCGGGGTGACCTCGTCGTGCCAGACGGTGGGCCCGTCGCGGGTGGCGTCGTGCACGTCCGACGGCGGCAGGGGGGACGGCTGGTAGTAGAAGTCCCGGCGGCCGCACGGCCACAGCACGTCGTGCAGCACCACGACGGCGTCCGGGGCGTGCTCCATGATCCAGGCCAGTTCGCGGCGGACGACGGCGTAGTTGTGGTCGCCGTCCAGCACGTACAGGTCGGCGGCGGGCAGCTCGCCCAGCACGTCGGGCGACGCCCCCTCGACCAGGTTGAGCCGCGGGTGCTCGGCCAGGAACTCGCGCAGCCGCTCGTCGGGGTTCGGCTCGACGCAGTACACGGTGGCGCCGAGGTCGGCGTACACGGCGCTGACCTGCCCGGACTCCACACCGACCTCGACGACGGCCGACACCTGGCGGTGCGCGAACACCAGCTCGAACAGCTCGCGGAACACCGACATGGAGTGCAGCAGCAGCGGCTGCTCGCGCGCGGCCCGGGCCTGGCGGTGCGGGTCGCCGCGCGAGCCGCCGATCTCGGCCGGGTTCAGAACGCACCTCCCAGCTTGCGCCTGGCGACGCGGCCCGCCCCGGCCGCCACGCCCTTGACCCCCGAAGTGCGGTACTCCTCGCGCAGCCGCCCCGACAGGCGGGCCGCGCGCGCCGACAGCTCCGCCCGCTTGTCGACGGGCATCCGCGGGGCCATCCCGCTCATCGACTGCGGCAGCATGGCGAAGGCGACGCTGACCTGGCCGGACGACACCACCGGCGCCCCGGCGCGGCGGGCGATCGGCAGCCACACGGCCGCGTGCGGGGCGAAGAACTCCATCAGGTTGCCGCCGAGGTAGCGGCAGTCGGCGTAGTGCAGGCCGACGAAGTCCTCCGGCTTGTCCCAGCGCAGCACCTGCTCGCGGCGGCGGCCGCCCGCGATGACCCGGGCCTCGATCCAGTCCACCCGCACGATCGCGGGACGGCCGGGGATCGCCAGGGAGATGTCCACGGTGTCGTGGTGCTCGAAGCGCAGCCGGGCGAACGACAGCCCGTTGTGGTTGACCCGGACGCGGCAGCGGATCGTCTCGTGCCAGCGGTCGTCCACGGTGCGGTAGCGCAGCCGGGTGTCGACCGGCTCCCCGGCCGGTTCCAGCGCCCGCCGGTCGAGGTGGCCGTCGGCGATGACCCGGGCGAGCGCGCCGAGCTGCGGGTCGGACGCGGCGATCAGACCGGGCCAGAACGAGTCGCGCATGTGCAGGTCGGCCAGGTCGTTGACGGACAGGTACGGCACGGCGGCGCGCAGGTCGTCCGGCAGCAGCGTGGTGACCAGGTCGGAGCCGAAGTTGTCCTCGTGCACCCAGTTGCCGAAGACGGCGGCCTCGGCGGGGGTCGGCGTCTCCAGGGCGGCCACCAGGATGCGGGCGAGGCGGTCGCGGGCGGCCCGCGGCTCGGCCAGGTCCGGCCAGGGGGTGTCGGCGGCCGCCGCGTACCGGTTCCAGTTGCGCTGGAAGGCCAGGATGCCGTCCTGGACGGCGCGCCGCTCGGCGTTCTGCGACGGCGTGTCGGCGGTCTCGCCGAGGATCGGGGAGCCGTCCTCCTCGAACCCGACCAGCGACCCGCACAGCGCGTTGACGCACTGCTCGACGATCTCGGGGCTGCGGGTGACGGTCGCGGCGACCCGCTCGGGGTGCCCGGCCTGCGCCAGGTAGCCCTCGGCGCGCAGCCCGGCCAGGTAGACGCGTTCGGACCGGCTGTCGGTGGCCAGGTAGAGCCCGGCGGGGGCGACGTCGATCCCGGCGATGCGCAGCGCCCGGGCCAGCTGGAGCTGGATGGTGCCGCCCCAGCCGAGGTCCACCAGGGTCAGCTCGCCCCTGCCGTCGGCGCTTTCGTCGAGGGCGCCGGCCTCGCGCAGCGAGCGGATCATCCGCTCCCGGGCGGCGGTGACGGTGACGGCGAGCCGGTTGCGCAGGTGCGGCGTCTCGGTCAGCGCGCGGGCGACGCGTTCGGCGATGTCGCCGTTGTCGATGACGGTGTCCAGCTCGGTGGCCAGGCCGGGCACCTCGCCCGCCTGCAGCTCCAGCACCGTCAGCACCTGCCGGACGGTCATCTGGTAGCCGCTGCGCACGAACGCGTGGACCGCCGCGGTGTCGAACGGGTCGAGCCCGGCCAGCGAGGTGACGAACCGGGACAGCCAGACCGGGTGCGCCTCGACGTCCCAGCCGCGGGTCCGCGCCGCGTTGTTGATCATCTGGGAGAGCAGTTCGCCCTCGCGCATGGGGCACCACAGCCGGCGGATTCCGGATGCGTGCGCGCGGGCGGCGGCCCACTCGGCGAACCCGGTGAGCACCGGGCCGAGCACGCCCGCGCCGTACCGCCAGGCGGTGTCGAGGGCGGAGGTGGCGTGCGGGCCGCCGGCGTGGATCGTCTTGGCGCGCAGGCTGGTCAGGCCGAAGTCGCCGTGCACCTGGTCCAGGTCGGGGGCGTGCGTGTCGAGGTCGTCCAGCGGTTCGCGCTCGCGCCGCAGCACCTCCTCGTAGGCGTCGTCCAGCCGCCGGTAGTGGACGGCGCGCACGCCCAGCTCGGCCGGGACCTCGAAGTCGGCGGTCTCGTTGTCGCCGATGTGCACGATCTGGCGGGGGCTGCGGTCCAGCTCGCGCAGCACGATCTCCCACAGGCCGGACGCCTTGTCGGTGCCGTGCTGGTTGGAGCGGAAGATCGCGACGTCGTGCATCGGGCCGAGCTCGGGCCGGTCGAGCAGCAGCGACAGCTGGTCCTCGGTGAAGTAGGTGTCGGACACCAGCACGATCTGGATGTCCTGCTTGCGGGCGGCGCGCACGACCGCGGCGACGTCCAGGTCGACCACGGTGACGTCGCGCTCCAGCCGCACCTCGGCCTCGACGAGCTGTTCGAGCTCGGCGCCGGCGAACACGTCGGCGGGCATGGCGCGCCAGATGTCGGCCAGCGACACCTCGCTGCCCATGGCGTCGCGGCCGCGGCGGGCGGTGCGCTCGGCGGCGATGCGCATGCGGCGGAAGGTGGCGTCGGTGACCCACGGCGGGCACAGGCCCTCGGCGCGCAGCCGGGCCGCCAGCAGCGCGAACGCGTCGGTGGGCCGCGGCACCCGCCGCCACAGCAGGGTGTCGAAGATGTCCAGGGACAGCACCGCGCACTGCTTGTCGGCGACGATGCGGTGGACCTCCTCCAGCATCGGGCACCCGATCTCGTGCTCAGCCAACGCCGTCCCCTCCTGCTGCCTTGCCTGCTCTGCCCGACGTGCGGATGATGGTGCGGACACCCTATCCACGCGCACTACTTCGACGCGTTATCTCTGGATGCGTTCCGTCATCGCGGCAGAATCAGGGAGCCGTCCCATTATGTCCGCCGGGGCCGCCGGGGCCGGGCGTCCCGCCGTGGCCGCTGGTGGCCGCCAGCCGGCGGGCCTGCCGGTCCTCGCGCCACAGCGCACCGGCCTCCGCCACGTCCCCGTCGAAGATCTTGCGGCCGTCCCGCATCATCACGCCGCGGTCGCACAGCCGGGTCAGCATCCGGATGTCGTGCGCGACGATCACCATGGTGCGGCCCTCGCCGCGCAGCTCGCGGATGCGGGCCAGGCACTTCTCCCGGAACGGCGGGTCGCCGACGGCCAGCACCTCGTCGATGAGGAAGATGTCCGGTTCGGTGTGCGCGGCGATGGCGAACGCCAGCCGCATGAACATGCCGGACGAGTAGAACTTCACCTGGTTGTCCAGGAACCGCTGCACCCCGGAGAACTCGACGATCTGGTCGAACTTGGCGCGGATCTCCCGTTCGCCCATGCCGAGGATGGCCGCGTTGAGGTACACGTTCTCCCGGCCGGTCAGCTCGGGGTGCAGGCCCGCGCCGACGTCGATCAGCCCGGCGATGCGGCCGCGCACCAGCACCCGGCCGCGGTCCGGCCGCATCACCCCGGAGATCAGCTTGAGCAGGGTGCTCTTGCCCGAGCCGTTCAGCCCCATCAGCGCCACCGTCTCGCCGGGGTGCACGGTCAGGCTGACGTCGTCCAGCGCGTTGAAGGTCTCCGACAGCTTCTCCCGCCGCATCGCCCGCACCGTCATCTCCTTGATGGAGCGGGCGTGCCGCAGCGTGAACCGCTTGCTGACCCGGTCGATGACGATCGACGGAGGGACGCCCGCCCCGCCGCCGTTCGCGGCGCCCCCGTTCCAGGCGCCGGCTGTCGCGTCACTGCTCACGGCTACAGCTCCTCGGCGAAGCGGCGCTGGGCGCGGGCGAACAGCAGCCTGCCGGCCGCCAGCACGGCCGCCGCCGCGGCCAGCGAGACCGCGGCCCGCGCGTACAGGTCGGGCGGGAAGGCGAAGTCCTGCCGGGCGCCGGGGAACCAGAACGCCCGCTGGAACAGGCTGACCGCCGAGACCAGCGGGTTGGCCAGGTAGGCGTCCAGCACCCAGTCCGGGGCCTGGTCGCGCACATGCGTCCAGGGGTAGATCATCGGCACGGTCCAGGTGATGACGATCATCAGGATGTCGACGACCTGCTCCAGGTCCCGGAAGTACACGTTGAGCGCGGCGCACATCAGCCCGAGCCCCAGCCCCAGCACGGTCACGATCGCGAAAGCCAGCACGGCGGCGCCCAGCCCGGCCGGCGTCGGCAGCCACCCGTACGCCGCCGACGCGGCGAGCAGGACGGCGAAGCCGGGCAGGAAGTGCACCAGCGACACCAGCAGCGACGCCACCGGGAACAGCTCGCGCGGCAGGAACACCTTCTTCACCAGCGGCGCGTTGCCGGTGACCGAGCGGGTGCACGAGTGCAGCGTCTCGGTGAACAGGTTGACCAGCACCATCCCGGAGAACAGGTAGACGGGGAAGTGCTGGACCGCCCGGTCCATGCCCAGGAACACGCCGATGACGTAGAAGTACACCGCGAAGTGCACGGCGGGCCGCACGTACGACCAGCCGAGCCCCAGCAGCGACCCCTTGTAGCGCGCCTTCAGCTCCCGGCGCACCAGCAGCCGCAGCAGGTAGCGGCGCCGGAACACCTGCGCCAGCCCGCCGTCGGCCTCGGGCGGGCGCAGCCCGTCGGCGGCGGCCCGCGGCGGAGCCGCCGTCATCGGTCCCCGGCGTCCGCGGCGTCGAAGGTGCGGCGCCAGGTCTCGGGGGCGGCCAGGTCGTGCATGGCGGCCCGGTAGCGGCGGCTCAGCTCGGGCCACTCGCGGGTGAGCCGGGCGTGCAGCAGCGACGTGCGCTTCATGATCCGCTTGAACCGGTCGGGGTCGCGCTGGTACCA
Organism: Actinomadura keratinilytica; assembly: GCF_039539665.1. Lineage (NCBI taxonomy): Bacteria > Bacillati > Actinomycetota > Actinomycetes > Streptosporangiales > Thermomonosporaceae > Actinomadura > Actinomadura keratinilytica. Next base: position 47,775 of record NZ_BAABDO010000006.1, on the reverse strand, counting down.
GGCCACCTTCGTGCCGTCGGCCGACGACACCAGGGCGCTGTCGAACTTCGACAGCACGCCCCAGTGCCGGTCGATGTGCGGGATGACGGTCTGCGGGTTGTCGCGGGTGGCGGCGTCCACCGGGCGCAGCTGCCGCAGCGTGCCGAGCGCGGCGCCGACCAGCAGCGCCGCACGGCCGCGCGGGGGCCGCGGCTCGCGTCCCCGCTTGGGCGGCCGCCGCCGCTTGACCTGCGGGAACTCCTCGTGGCTGGAGCGGTTCTGGGCGTCGGGGAAGGCGGCCCTGAAGGCCAGGATCTGCGGCAGCTTCCCGGCGATCTCGGCGTGCATGTGGTCCGGTCCGCGCAATACGTCCTCGATCGCCTGCAGCATCAGCTCGGCGGTGGAGTACTGCATGGCCAGGGCGTGCTTGATCGAGATGATCAGGCTCTCCTTGAGGAGGTTGCCGCCCCGCTCGTAGGGCGAGTGCAGCAGCGCGGTCACCAGCCGGTTGCGCTCGTGGTAGTAGGCCTGCCAGTCGATGCCGTCGTCCTTGTCCTGCCACGGGACGTGCCAGGCGGCCATGCCGGGCAGCGAGACGGTCGGGAAGCCGGCTTCGCCGGCGCGTACGCAGTACTCGGCGTCGTCCCACTTGATGAACATCGGCATGGACAGGCCGATCTTGCGCATGACGTCGACCGGGATCAGGCACATCCACCAGCCGTTGTAGTCGACGTCGACGCGGCGGTGCAGCCACGGCGTCTCCAGCAGGCTGCCGGTGCTGGCCTGCTTGGCCGTCAGCGGGTTGGCGGGGCGGGCGAAGTCGTGCTCGCGCCGGGTGTGCGGCGCCTCCTCCCACCACCACCGGTACCGCTGGATGCTCTCGCCGTAGGCGTGCAGCTGCGACCGGACGAACAGGTTGAACATGTGCCCGCCGACGATGGTGGGCGTGCGGGCGTGGTCGCCGAACGCCACCGCGCGCAGGATGCCCTCGGTCTCGGTGACCACGTCGTCGTCGAGCAGCAGGACGTAGTCGCTGCGGCCGGCGCGCAGCGTCTCGTCCATGGCGCGGGAGAAGCCGCCCGAGCCGCCCAGGTTGGCCTGCTCGATGACGTGCAGCCGCTCGCCGAGCAGCTCCGCGGCGCGCGGGAAGTCCGCATGGTCGCGGACCTTCTGGGTGCCCTGGTCGACGACGTAGATCGCGTCGAGGACGTCCAGCACCTCGGGCGCGCCGCCCAGCGCGATCAGCTGGTCCACGCAGAACGAGGGCCGGTTGAACGTGGTGATGCCCACGCTGACCCGGCCCTGGCGGACCGGCTGCGCCCCGTCCGGCTCGGCGCACCAGTCGGCCCGCTCCAGCACGGCGGTGCGCTCCCCGGCCAGCACGTCGAACCAGTACCAGCCGCCGTCGATGAACGGCTGCAGCGACAGCCGGAAGGTCTCCTCGCGCGGCTCGTCGGAGTCGATGCGCACCGACGCCACCCGCTGGATGTGGCCCTTGGCGGACGACCGGTAGACGATCACGTTGGCCTGGCCGCGCACCCGGACCCGCAGCAGCACGTCCTCGACGCCGGTCCAGCGCCGCCAGTAGCTGGCCGGGAAGGCGTTGAAGTAGGTGGCGAACGACACGCGGCGGCCGATCGGGACCACGACGGTGCGCCGCCCCACGTCCTCGGCGGCGACCTCGGGCGGCAGCTCGGCGGCCCGGGCGATGTCGTTCTCGGCGGCGCGTTCGGCCTCCAGCGCCTCGGCGCCCCGGGCGATGCGGCCCTCCACGTACAGCTTGAGCACGTCCAGGTCGCGGTCCACGGGCAGCACCACGCGCTGCAGCACGCGCAGATCGCCGGGCGCGCCCGGCGCGCCGGTCACCTCGGTCACTCGTCTGCTCCTCCGGTCACGAGACGCGCTCCCTCCGTGAAGTGGGGGCGCAGTTTGTTGTCGACCATGCTGAGCGCGCTGGCGATGGCCATGTGCATGTCCAGGTACTTGTAGGTGCCCAGCCGCCCGCCGAACAGCACGCCCTCCTCGCCGCGCGCCAGCCGCCGGTAGGCCAGCAGCCGGTCCCGGTCGGCGGGGGTGCCGATCGGGTAGTACGGCTCGTCGTCGCGCGCGGCGAACCGCGAGTACTCCCGCATGATGACCGTCCGGTCCGGCGGGTACCAGTCGCGCTCGGGATGGAAGTGCCGGAACTCGTGGATGCGCGTGTACGGCACGTCCTCGTCGGCGTAGTTCATCACCGCGGTGCCCTGGAAGTCGCCGGTGTCCTTGACCTCGGTCTCGAAGTCCAGGGTGCGCCAGCCCAGCTCGCCGTGCACGTAGCCGAAGTAGCGGTCCAGCGGCCCGGTGTACACCACCGGCACGTTGCCCACCACGTCGTCGCGCACGTCGAAGAAGTCGGTGTTCAGCCGCACCTCGATGCGCGGATGGTCGGCCATCCGCTCCAGCCACGCGGTGTACCCGTCGACCGGCAGCCCCTCGTAGGTGTCGTTGAAGTACCGGTTGTCGAAGGTGTACCGCACCGGCAGCCGGGTGATGACCTCCGCCGGCAGCTCGCGCGGATCGGTCTGCCACTGCTTGGCCGTGTACCCGCGGATGAACGCCTCGTACAGCGGCCGTCCGATCAGCGAGATCGCCTTCTCCTCCAGGTTGGCCGGGTCGGACACCTCGGCCGCCTGCCCGGCGATCAGCGCGCGCGCCTCGTCGGGGGTGAACACCCGGCCGAAGTAGGCGCAGATCGTGCCCAGGTTGATGGGCATCGGGTACACCCGGCCCTTGAAGGTCGTGTACACCTGGTGCCGGTAGCCGGTGAACTCGGTGAACCGGCGGGCGTACTCCCACACCCGCTCGTTGGAGGTGTGGAACAGGTGCGCGCCGTAGCGGTGCACCTCGATGCCGGTCTCGGGTTCGGGCTCGCTGTAGGCGTTGCCGCCGATGTGCCCGCGGCGCTCCAGCACCAGCACCCGCAGGCCCAGTTCGGCGGCGCAGCGTTCGGCCACCGTGAGCCCGAAGAAGCCGGACCCGGCCACTACTAGATCAACATTCACAGGACGACGCCGTCTCCGCGGGGGGCTTCGGGGGGTCTGACATGGGCCTGCTATCGGCCGATCGGTACTGATTCGGGGCTAAGATACCCGGGGTTCCACTGGTACAAGTGCAAGTCCGTGCGGATCCGCCGTCGGCGGGCGTCAGGATTCGCACGTCGACGCGTACGGCAACGAGGATCTCCGTGCCCCCGACCCCTTCCGGCAGCGTGCCCTCGGGCGACCGACCCGTGGTCTTCCTGCACGTGGGGGCGGCCAAGAGCGGCACCACGTACCTGCAGACGGTGCTGTGGCACAACCGCGAGCGGCTGCGCGCCGAGGGCGTGCTGTACCCGGGCCGCGACTTCGCCGCCCACGTCCGGGCCGCCTTCGACCTGCGCCGCACGTTCTTCCGCGGCGCCAGCGACCCGACGGTGCGGGGCGCGTGGCGCGAACTGGTGGACGCCGCCCGCGACTGGCCCGGCACGACCATCATCTCCCAGGAGCTGTTCGCCCCCGCCCATCCGCGCTGGGTGGCGCAGGCGCTGGACGACCTGGACTTCGCCGAGGTGCACATCCTGTTCACCGCCCGGGACCTGGGCCGGCAGATCCCGGCGCACTGGCAGGAGGACGTCAAGAACCGCTTCACCTGGACGTTCGAGGAGTTCGTGGCCGCGCTGTCGCGGCCCGACTGGGAGAACTTCGAGGCCGCGCGGCTGTTCTGGGGGCTGCAGGACCCGGTCGCGGTGCTGGCCCGGTGGGGTGCGCGGCTGCCGCCCGAGCGGGTCCACGTCGTCACGCTGCCGCGGCCCGGCGCGCCCCGCGACCTGCTGTGGCGCCGGTTCTGCGCGGCCGTCGGCCTGAACCCCGACGCCTGCGACCTGTCCGCCACGTTCGCCAACCCGTCGCTGGGCCTGGCCGAGACGCAGTTCCTGCGGCTGCTGAACGAGGCGCTGGAGGGCCGGGTCGGCTGGCACGTCTTCAACGACGAGGTCAAGCTGTTCCTGGCGCAGGAGGTGCTCACCCGGCGGCCCTCCCCCATCAAGATCCGGCTGCCCGCCGAGCACCTGCCGTGGGCGGTGGAACGGGCCGTGGAGACGGTCGAGGCGCTGCGCGCGGCCCGCTACCGCGTCGTCGGCGACCTGTACGAGCTGATCCCCGGCTACGAGACCCCGCCCGGCGCGCCGCCCGCGCCGCCGCCGGACGTCCCGCGCTGGACCGAGGCCGCCGACGTGGGCACCGATGCGATCGCCGCGCTGCTGGGGCGGCTGCTGGAGCGCGAGCGGCGGGCGGCGGCCGCGCCCGCCGGCGACGCGGCCGTCCACGAGCGGCTCGACGAACTGTCCGCCTACGCGCCCGCGCTGGCCGACCTGACCGCGCGGATGGCCCGCGACGCCGCCCCGCTCGCCACGCGCGCCGCCCTCGGCATGCGGCGCTACCCTGCGGTCCGGCGGCTGGGCGGCGCCTACCGCCGCATCCAGGCCCGGACCGGTGCCCGGCCGGACGCCGGCGCGGCCCGGGACGACCGCGCCGACAGCGAGTGAAAGTGAACGCGCACATGGCCGAACGACCCGCCGAACGACCCGCCAAGTCCGTCTTCCTGCACGTCGGCGCGCCCAGCGCCGGCGCGGAGTTCCTGCAGCGGGCGCTGTGGAAGAACCGGGCGCGGCTCGGCGACGCCGGGGCCTGCTACCCGCTCGGCGGGCGGGGGGAGCACTTCGGCGCGGTCATGGACCTGCGCGAGATGTCGTGGGGAGGCCGCCGCGACCCCGCCTGGGACGGCGCCTGGCAGCGCGTGGCCCGCCGCGCCCGCGAATGGGACGGGCCCACCGTGCTGTTCTCCCAGGAGCTGCTCGGCGGCGCCACCGAGGAGCAGGTCAAACGGGCCGTGGCGGCGCTGGAGCCGGCCGAGGTGCACGTGGTGTTCATCACCCGCGACCTGGGCTGGCAGCTGATCCTGGACTGGCAGGCGCAGCTGCGGCACGCCCACACCATCACCTTCGAGCGGTTCGTGGACGACCTGGTCGAGCTGGGCATCGCCGCGCCCGAACCGTACGGGCCGATGTTCTGGGGCCTGCACGACCCGGTGCGGGTGCTGCGGACGTGGGAGTCGGCGGTGCCGCGCGAACGGATCCACGTCATCACGCTGCCGCCGCCGGGGCCGGGGCCCGAGCAGCTGTGGCGGCGGTTCTGCCGGGTCACCGGGCTCGACCCGGACGCCTACGACGTGGCGGGCATCGCCGCCGAGGAGCCGTTGACGGTGGTCGAGGCGGAACTGCTGCGCCGCCTCAACGTCAAGATCGGGCCCGCGCTGGGCGCCGACTACGAGCGGGCCGTGCGCGACCACCTGGTCGGCGCCGGGCTGGCCGACGCCGCCGAGGACGCCGGCCGCACCCCCATGGGCCTGCCCGCCCGGCACGCCGCCTGGGCCGCCGACCGCACCCGCGAGCTGGCCGGTTCGCTGCGCGCGTCCGGCTACCGGATCGTCGGCGACCTGGACGAGCTGACCACCTCGCGGTCCCCGCGGGCCACGCTGCTGCCGGGGGACGTGCCGGACGAGCAGATCGCCACCGCGTCCGTCGCCGTCGCCGCCTACCTGCTGGAACGCATCGCCGAGGCGGGCGAGCGCATCGGCCTGGCCCATCTGCACAGCGAGCTGGCCAACGTGCGGCGCAACCTGGACCGGCTCATCGAGACGGCCGCGTCGCCGTCGCCCGGCCTGCAGCGGGCCGCCCGCCGCGCAGCCGGAAGGCGCACCTCGTGAGCGTCGCCGTGACGGCCGTGGTCGTCACCTTCAACCGGCGCGACCTGCTGGCCGAGGCGCTGACCGCGCTGCGCGCCCAGACCCGCGCCCCGGACCGGATCGTCGTGGTGGACAACGCCTCGTCCGACGGCACGGCGGCGATGGTGCGCGACCGGTTCCCGGGCGTCGACCTGCTGGAGCTGCCCCGCAACATCGGCGGCGCGGGCGGGTTCGGCGCGGGCATGGCGCGGGCGCTGGACGGGCCCGCCGACCTGCTGTGGCTGCTGGACGACGACACCGTCCCCGAGCCCGGTGCGCTGGAGGCGCTGCTCGCGGCGCGCGACCGCGCCACCGCCGGCGACGGCGCGCCCACGCTGGTCGCCAGCCGGGTCGTGTGGACCGACGGCCGCGACCATCCGATGAACACGCCGCGCGCCAAGCCCCGCGCCACCGCCGCCGAACGGCGGATCGCGCAGGCGGCGGGGTGCGTGCCGATCCGGTCCGCGTCGTTCGTGTCGGTGCTGGTGGAGGCGGCCGCCGTGCGCGAGCGCGGGCTGCCGGTCGCCGACTACTTCCTGTGGAACGACGACTTCGAGTTCACCACCCGGCTGCTGCGCGGCCGCCGCGGTGTGCTGTGCCCGGACAGCGTGGTCGTGCACAAGACCCGGGCGTTCGGCGGGACCGAGACCGACCCGGGCGACCGCTTCTTCTACGAGGTCCGCAACAAGATCTGGCTGTTCACCGGAAGCCCGGGGCTGTCGCCGCCGGAGCGCGTGCTGTACGCCGGGTCGACGCTGCGGCGCTGGTCGCGCACGTTCGCCGCGTCCTCCGACCGCAGGGTGCTGCGCCGCGCCCTGGTCCGCGGGCTCAGGGACGGGGTGCTGTCGCGGCCCCGGCCGACGGCGGCGCTGCTGCGCGAGGTGGGTGTGGACGCGACGGGCGGCGCAGGCGGGGGAACGGAGGGGAACGCGGAGGCGAACGCCGTGAACAAGGCGTCGCACTCCGTGGACGAACCGCCGCGTTCTTAGGCATCATCCCCAGATGTCCTACGCGACGTCTAATAAACACGCGCGCGCCGTGGACCATCGCACGCCCTCCCGGGCGGTCCGGCTGATGCCGCTGCTGCCCGCGGCGGCTGCGCTGGCGGTGACGCTGGCCGGGATCGGCGGGCCGTCGTTCTGGCTGGACGAGTCCGCCACGGTCAGCCTGGCCGGCCGTCCCGTCGCGGACCTGCTGCGGGTCTTCGACCACCTCGACCTCGTGCACGCCCCCTACTACCTGCTCATGCGTCCGTGGGCGGCGGTGTTCGGCACGGGCGAGCCGGCGCTGCGGCTGCCCAGCGCGCTGGCGACGGCCGCGGCCGCCGCCGGGATCGCGGTGGTGGGGCGGCGCTGCCACGGTCCGCTCGCCGGGCTGCTGGCCGGGCTGGCCTACGCGGGCGGCGTCACGGTGTCGCGGTACGGGCAGGAGGCGCGCTCGTACGCCATGGTGGCCGCGGCCGCCGTCCTCGCCTCCTACCTGCTGGTGCGGGCCGTGCAGCGGGACGCGCGGCGGCCGTGGCTGTGGTTCGCCGCCTACGCGCCGGCCGTCGTGCTGCTGGGGCTGCTGAACCTGGACGGCGTGCTGCTGGTGCCCGCGCACGCCGTCACGCTGCTGGCGGCGCACAGGGGGCTCGCGCGCCCCGGGCGGGTGTGGGCGGGCTGGTCGGCGGCCGTGGCGGTCGCGGCGGCGGCGCTCGTGCCGTTCGGGCTGGCCGCTTCCGGACAGAAGGTCCAGATCGACTGGCTGCGCACGCCGACGTGGCAGACCGCCGAGAAGCTGCCGGAGTTCCTGACCGGCGGGCGGTGGCTGGTCGCGCCGGTGCTGGCGCTGGCGGTGGTCGGCGCGGTCGCGGGCCGGCGGTCGCGCGGCACGGCCCCGCTCACCGCGCTGGCCGTGCCGTGGCTGCTGCTGCCCCCGGCGGTGCTGGTGGTCGTCTCGCTGGTGTCCGACCCGATGTACACCGAGCGCTACGTCTTCTTCTGCGTCCCGGCGCTGGCGCTGCTGACCGGCGCGGGCCTGGCCCGCCTCGGCGCGCTCGGGCGTCCGGCGGTCGGCGCGGCGGCCGTGACGGCGGTGGCCGCGGCCGTGGCGGCCGCCTCGGTGCCCCAGCACGTGGCGATCCGGCGGCAGGACAGCCGCCTCGACGACTTCCGGGCCGCCGCCCAGGCCGTGCGGGCCCACGCACGCGACGGCGACGCCATCGTCTACCTGGCGGGCATCGCCCGGTGGGGCGCGGCGGCCTATCCGCGCGTCTTCGGACGGCTGCGCGACATCGGGCAGGCGCAGTCCCCGGTGCAGGCCGAGAACCTCAAGGGACGCGACCTGCTCCCCCGCCAGATACGCGCCCCGCTCATCCGCTCGCAACGCGTCTGGGTGATGCGCACCAGGTCGATCGTCACGCGCCCGGGCGACGTGGTGTGGCGGCGCGAGCAGATGGTCCTGGCCACGGGGCCGTGGCGGGTGGTCGGCACGTGGCGGTTCCGGGGCGGCATGCTCACCCTGCTGGAGCGGACCGGCCCCTACCGCACCTCGACGTAGTCGATCTGGCCGCCGCCGTCCAGGCGCCGCAGGCCCAGCGTGTTCCACCCGGCGCTCAGGTCGCGCTGGACGGTCGCCGACGTCCAGGAGCCCTTCTTCGTCCTGCGCAGGCCCAACGGCGCGGGCGCCGCCCCGTTCACCGTCACCTCCAGGCGCGCTTTGGCACGCGACCAGTTGGCGTACTGGATCCGCACCGAATAGCGCCCGGCGACCGGCGCGAACACCGCGACGTCCACCGAGCAGCCCGGACCGCCCGACGGCCCGGCGGCCCTGCCGCCGGACGCGCGGGGCCGGCGCAGCGGCGTCATGCACCCGTTCAGCCGCGCCCGCTCGGCCTCGTAGCGCACGGGTGCGCCGCGCACCACGGGCCGCGCGCCGTCCCAGCCGAGCGCGGCCACGTACATGCCCCGGTTCACCTTCGACCCGCCGAGCCGCTGCCGGATGCCGTGGAAGACCAGGTAGTCGCCGCCGGTGTCGGCGAGCACGTCCACGCTGCCGGGCCCGCGCACCCGGCCGCCGTACCCGCCGGTCGACAGCAGCGGCCCGGCGGCCTTCTCGTACGGGCCCTCGATCGACGAGGCGACCGCGTACCGGGTCTGGTAGGAGGAGTCGAAGTACCAGCCGGCCGAGTAGAACAGCACGTACTTGCCGCCGCGCCGCACCAGGTCCGGCGCCTCCACCAGGACGGGTTCGCCGGCCCCGCGGCCGAGGATGCGCTTGGGCGGGCCCGCCAGGCGCAGCCCGTCGGCGGTCAGCCGGACGAGGTGGATGGCGGCCTTGCTGCGGGCGTCGGTCTTGTAGAGCAGGTAGCGGGTGCCGTCCTCGGCGATGTAGGAGGCGGGGTCGATGGCGCCGCCGAGGTCGGTCGGGCACACCAGCGGCTCGCCGTCCAGCGGGACGAACGGGCCCGCGGGCGAGGTCGAGGTGGCCACGCCGATGCACTGCATGTCGCGGTCGTTGCGGCGGGCGGAGAAGTACAGCAGGTAGGTGCGGCCGCCCGGACGCGGCGGCACGACCTCCGGCGCCCACGTCCACCCGGAGGCGGCCCACGCCGGCAGCCGCGCCAGGCCGTCGCCCGGCCTGCGGGTCCACGGCCCGGTCGGCGACGGGGCCGTGGCCACCGGCATCATCGCGTCGGGGCTGTTGGTGCCGTAGGCGTAGTACGTGCCCGCCGCCTTCACGACGGTCGGGTCGGCGAAGTAGTCGCCGATCACCGGTTTGACGGGCGAGTACCCGGGCGCGGTGAACGGCGTCGCCGTCTGCGCCGGGCTCGGCACCGGCGGCGCGGGCGTCCGCGATGCCCCGGCCGATGCCCCGGCCGACGGCGCAGGCCGTCCGGCCCGGGGTCCGTTCCGTCCGTCCGCCCCGGCCAGGCCCGGGTCCGGGGCGTGCAGGCCCGCGAGCCCGGCCAGCACCACGAGCGCCGCCAGCGCGCTGACCGGCGCGACGGCCCTGCCGTGGGGTCCGCCGGACGACAGCGGTCCGCGTGCTCGCAGGTCCACGATCAACTCCCTCGCCCCGCATGATGCCAAAACACCCGGCCCGCATGCCCGTTTCGACCTTTTTTGTCACTTATTACGCGTTCGGACCGCTCCGCAGGGACCTAATACGCTTACTGGTCGATCCCCGCCGGAGAGGAGACTCGGGACTTGTACCGGCCTAGGCGTCTCGGCACCGCCCGCCCTCCTCTCGTCATCGCACTGCTGCTGGCGCTCACGCTCGGCCTGGCGGGGTGCCTGGGCATCGGCCTGTCCCCGTTCGGCGGCGACCGCCCCTCGGTCGCCCCGCCGCCGAAGAAGCCGAACATCGTCTTCGTGCTCACCGACGACCTGTCCTGGGACCTGGTGCCGCACATGCGGCGCGTGCAGGACATGCGGGCCAAGGGCACCACGTTCGGCAAGTTCATCGTGGCCGACTCGCTGTGCTGCACGTCCCGCGCGACCATCTTCACCGGGCGGTATCCGCACAACACCGGCGTGCGCACCAACTTCCCGCCCGACGGCGGGTACGGCGTGTTCAAGGCGCGCGGCGGCGAGCAGGCGTCCTACACCCCGGCCCTGCGCAACGCCGGCTACCGCACCGCCCTCATGGGCAAGTACCTGAACGGCTACCTCCCCGCCGACACCCAGGGCGGGCCGCGCCCGTACGTGCCGCCCGGCTGGGACGAGTGGGCCGTCGCCGGCAACGGCTACCCCGAGTACAACTACAACCTGAACGAGAACGGCAAGCTCGTCCACTACGGCAACCGCCCGCAGGACTACCTCACCGACGTGCTGGCCAACAAGAGCGTGGACTTCATCAACCGCGCCGCAGCCGACCGCAAGCCGTTCTTCCTGCAGGTCGCCACGTTCGCACCGCACGGCCCGTTCGTGCCCGCGCCCCGCCACAGCCAAGCCTTCCCGCAGGTGACGGCCCCCCGGCCGCCGTCGTTCAACGAGGCGGACAACTCCGACAAGCCGTCCTGGCTGCGGTCGCGGCCCCGGCTGCGCAAGCCCGGCATCGCCCGCATCGACGCCGGCTTCCGCGACCGGGTCCGCATGGTGCAGGCGGTGGACGAGCTCATCGGGCGCATCCAGCAGGCGCTCGCCACCACCGGCCACGACCGCGACACCTACCTGGTCTTCGGCTCCGACAACGGCTTCCACCTGGGCCAGTACCGGCTGGCGGGCGGCAAGATGACGGCCTACGACACCGACATCAAGGTGCCGTTCGTCGTCACCGGCCCGGGCGTCCCGGCGGGCCGCACGACCGACGCCCTCACCCAGAACACCGACCTCGCCCCCACGTTCCTGGAACTGGCGGGCGCGCCCGTGCCGGCCGCGACCGACGGCCGCTCCCTGGTGCCGTTCCTGCGCGGCGAGGACCCCGGCGACTGGCGGAACGTGGCGCTGATCGAGCACGTCAAACCGCCGCCCAGCCCCGAGGACCCCGACCGGCAGGACTCCGGCCCCGGCGCGCCCCCGACCTACAACGCGCTGCGCACCGAGAACGAGCTGTACGTCGAATACGCCAACGGCGAGCGCGAATACTACGACCTGGCGCGCGACCCGCACGCCCTCGACAACCGCGCGAAGGCGATGCCGCCGCAGCGCGCGCAGGAACTGTCGGGTCTGATGTACGCGCTGACCCGCTGCTCGGGCGCCAAGTGCCACTCGGCGGGACGCACCCGCTGAACCACCCGGTCCCGTGCTCCGCAACATGCCGCCTTTACGAAAATCGAAAAACGCTCTGACGCACGTTCCCGCCTGTCACAGGCCGTTCCCGGCAACGGATGTGCCGCCGGGCACTGCCCGGCAAGACCGTTTCACGCGGCGCCGCCGATATGATCCGTGACGAACCTTTCTGATGGGCATCGAGCGCGCATACTTTGAGGCGCGCACAGTCGGGCGTCACACGATCACTGGAGACGGGCGTGACCGCACCCAGGACCCCGGACGGCGAACCGGGGCGCGACCAGCAGCAGGCGTCGAACCCGCAGGACGCGGCGGCCCCGAAGGACGCGGCGGCGCCGCCCCCGCCGCGGTGGCTCACCGAGGCCGACTCGCAGGCCGAGGCTCCCCTGCTGCCGGAGGCGCCCCCGCCGCCGTTCGACGCCGATGACGACGACGCCGACGCCACGCGCTTCGACGCCGAGGCCACCCGCGTCGACGGCGGGGCCATCCGCGTCGACGGCGGCGCCGGGCGGGACGGCGGCGAAAGCGGCGACGACGCCGACGCCACGCGCACCGACGTGTATCCGGCCAAGGCCGCCGCCGCGTCGCCCGCCGCCTCCCAGCCGTCGTTCGACGAGACCGTCACCGACCTGTCCCCGTGGCCCCCGTCGAAGGGCGAGGCCGCCTCCGCGGCCGAGGATGACGACGACGAGGAGGACCTGGAGCGCACCCGCGTCGACCGCCCGCGGCTGTCGAAGGACGAGTCGGCCGAACAGCCTCCGCCCCCGCCGCAGCCCGCGCCCGGGGTGACGGACGAACCCGCGCCGTTCCCCTACGCGCAGCAGATCCCCGGGACCCCGCTGGCCGCGCCCACCCCCACGGCCCAGCCGCCGGCCCCGCCCATGCCGTCCCCCTACTACGCCCAGCCGGACCCGTCGTCCGCGCCGCCCGCCCCCGGGCCGGCGCCGACGCACCAGCCGCCGGCGCCGACGCACCAGCCGCCGGCCCCGCCGGCGGAGAACCAGCAGCCCGCGGCGCCGTTCCCGTTCCCGCAGGAGATCCCCGACAACAAGCCGCAGCCGACGCCGTTCCCCTACGCCCAGGAGATCCCCGGCCACGAGCAGAACGCGCCCGGCCTGTCGGAGACGCGGTTCGACCTGCAGCCCGTGCCCAAGCCGGTGGCGCCGCCGCCGCAGATCGACGAGCCGTGGCGCACCGCCCCGAAGGCCAAGAAGAAGCGCGGCAAGCTCGGCAAGCGGATCGCGCTCGTCGCCGGCGCCGGGCTCGCCGCCGCGGCGCTGGTCGCCGGCGGCTTCGCGGTCGTGTCCAACCTCGGCGGAGACGACGAGGGCAGCGGTCCCGGCGCCCAGCTCGCCCGGTCGGTCTTCCCGGTGGACGCCACCGCCCGCACCGACGGGTACGAGCAGCGCCTCACCGGTGTCGCCGCGTCCGGCTCCACCGTGGTCGCGGTGGGCGGCGAGACCGGCGTGCGCGGCTCGCGCGGCGTGTTCCTGGTCTCCACCGACGGCGGCCGCACGTTCACCACCGCCCAGGTGCGCGGCGCCGACGGCGCCGCCCCCCGCGCCGGCGACGTCCCGGCCGCCGTGGGCGGATCGTCGCGCGGCTGGGTGGCCATCGGCTCGCGGGTGACCGGCGGCGCGGTGTGGACCAGCAAGAACGGCCGGGAGTGGCAGCGCCAGCCGGACGCGGTCGGCGACGTGTTCGGCGGCAACGTCCGGATCACCCGGATCGTGGCGGCGGGCGACCGCTACCTGGCCGTCGGCGAGACCTCCGCCAAGGGCGACTTCTCCGACGCGGTCCCGGCCGTGTGGCTGTCCGGCGACGGCCGCCGCTGGGAGCCGCGCTCGGGCGACCAGATCGGCCTGCAGGTCCGCGACGCCGACCTGCGGCTGGTCACGGCCGCCTCCAACGGCGACGTCATCCTGCTGGAGGCGCTGGTCACCCCGCGCAGCGGCCGCCAGAACGCCTACCGCAGGGTGTGGCGCTCGCAGGACGGCGGCCGCACCTGGACCAACTCCGAGGTCCCGGTGCCCAAGGGCTCGCGCGGCCTGATCATCGGCGGCGGCCCGGCCGGGTTCGTCGCGGTGCGCGAGCTCGGCACCGGCGGTTCCGCGCACGGCCAGGCGTTCACCTCCAAGGACGGCGTCTCGTGGACCCGGGCGGGCGCGCTGCGGATGTCCGGCTACCGGGTGACCAAGCAGCTGCTCGGCGACGACAAGGGCTTCGCCGCCGTCGTCACGCGCGGCCGCGACGTGCTGCTGTCGCGCAGCTCCGACGGCCGGTCCTGGCGCGACGCCGGGACGCTGGCCGCCCAGCCGGGCCGCGAGGTCACCGACGCGGCGCTGTCGGGGGCGCAGACCGTCCTCGTCGGCACCGAGCCGGGCGGCGGCGACGCCGACCCGCTGCTCGGCGTGTGGGACGACGGCGGCCGCCAGCTGCCCGTCGACCTGACCAAGGTGCCCGGCGCGGTCCGCTCCGACCACTCGGTCGTCGCGGTCGGCGCGTCCGGCGACCGCGCGGTGGCCGTGGGCAGCGCGGCGGGCGACGCGGCCGTGTGGACGTCCCAGGACGGCGCCACGTGGCAGCCCGCCCAGGGGCTCGGCGCCGCCTTCACCCGGCCGGGCTCGCAGCAGCTCCTGGACGTGACCTCGGGCGGCGCCGGCTGGCTGGCCGTCGGCTACGACCAGGTCGCGCCGCGGCGTCCGCTGGTCGTCACGTCCGCCGACGGGGTCAACTGGCAGGCCGCCGACACCGCCAACGCGGCGTTCCGCGGCAGCTCCCGGGCGGTGCCGACGACCAACGCGGCGGCGTCCGGCCAGTCCGGCTACGTGGTGGTCGGCACCGAGGGCACGTCGGCCGCCGCCTGGTTCTCCGCTGATCTGAAGAACTGGGAGCGCGGCCGCGCCTCGGGCGCCGACGCCGGTCCGGACGGCGCGCTGAACAGCCGCAACGGCGACTCCCGGTGGATGCTCGACGTGACCGGCGGCTCGTTCGGCTACGTCGCCGTCGGCGGCGTCCGCGATCGGAAGGCGGGCAACCGCCCCGGCGTGTGGACGTCGGCGGACGGCAGGCAGTGGACGCTGCAGGTGCTGTCGCTGCCGGCCGGCACGAAGGAGGCGCACTTCACGCACGTCGCGTCCAGCGGCAACATGCTGGTGGCCGCGGGGATCGCCGCCACGGGGCAGGGCCTGGGGTGGCTGGGCTACTTCTCGTCCGACGGCGGCAAGACGTGGCAGCCGCTGCAGGCGCCGGGCGGCGACGCCAAGGTCACCGTCACCGCGCTGGCCTCGACCGGCAAGGGCTTCACCGCCACCGGCACGACCGGCGAGGCGGGCTCGGGGGACGTGGTGGCGTGGACGACGGCCGACGGTTCGAACTGGTCGGCGGACAAGCCCGGCGGCACGGGCCTGGCGGGCGACGGCGAGCAGCAGGTCACCGGGCTCGCCGTGTTCAAGGGCAAGCTGCTCGGCGTGGGCCGCACCGCCGACCAGACCGACGACCAGCCCATCCTGTGGACGCGCCCGGCCCCCTGACGGCCGGTCAGCCCTCGCTTCCGCCGCCCGCGACCGCGTCACGCCGGTCGCGGGCGTGGCGGGGCACGTAGCGGGACGACTTCGACCGCCCGGCCGCGCCTTGCGACCGCCGGGCCGCGGACGGAGCCTGCTGCTGGGCGGGCGGCGCCTCGGGCACGCCGCGGTCGCGGTTGCGGCGGGCGCCGTAGGGGGCGACGAGCATCCGGTAGACGGGGCGGCGGATCAGCGTGGGCGTCAGGCGGTAGCCGCCCCGGATGGCGACGTTGCGCCAGTACTGCAGGCGGCTGATGAAGCCCTCGCGGTACATCTCGCGCTGCAGGCGCAGTTCCGAGCGCAGCAGATCGCGCCCGCCGCGCCGCTCGTACGCGCCGTCGCCGACGCGGTAGTACACCAGGGGCTCGGGGATGTTCACCACCCGCGCCCCGTTGGCGATCATGCGGACGAACAGCCAGTAGTCCTCCATCAGCGGCAGGTCGCCGTAGCCGCCGACGGCGACGACCGCGCTGCGCCGGTACACGACGGTCGGATGGTTGAACGGGTCGTGCAGGCGCGAGTAGCGGGCGATGTCGCAGGGGTCGCTCGGCGGGATGCGGCGGCCCACCACGTCGTCGATGTCGGTGCCGAACTCCAGCAGCCCGGCGCCCACCAGGTCGGCGCCGTCGCGCACCAGAGGCACCTGCCGCTGGAAGCGGTGCGGCATGGCCACGTCGTCGGCGTCCATGCGGGCCACGATGTCGAACCGGCTGGCCTGCAGCCCGGCGTCCAGGGCGGGGCCGAGGCCGCGGTTGTGCCGGAGCTGGACGAACGTCACCTCGACCGGGCTTTCGGCGATCAGCCCGCGCAGGCAGAACTCCAGTTCGGGGGAGACGGGGCCGTCCTGGACGAGGACGACCTGGTCGGGCCGGAGCGTCTGGTCGTGTACGGAGCTGCGGAAGGCGTCCCGGACGTACTCCTCCCGGTCACCGCCGTAGACGGTCATCAGGAGGGCGAAGGGTTCGGGGGGGCTGTCGGCCTTCAAGAACTGTCCATTCCCGGGAGCGGGCCGTCATGCGGTGTCGGGGGGTCGCACGCGGCCCCGCGGTCGTCACGGGCGGGGAGCCGTCACGTTCGGTCGTTTCCTTGCCAGGTGAGTGAAAGGTTCGTGAGCGTCGCCAAGATACAGCGCTGTCGGACGGACCATCGACCGGTTGCTGGCGTTCCTCGCTGGATTCACCCTCTTGTAACCTTCCCCCGCGCCTGCCCCGCGAGTGGCATGCCGGTCATGTCTGGGCGCAAACGTCCTGGTCGGCGCGGATCTCCCCGGCCACCTTGGGCACCTGGCTGGTCGTTCCTGCGACGTTTGCCCCGTCCCGTCCGATTACCAGGTACACCTGGCCGGGTTTGGCCGTCGGGGACGGCCGCGGCTGGCGTCCGGGCAGCACGGCGGCCAGCGCGGCGGCGTGCCGCGCGGCGCCGGTGCCGTAGAGGATCTGCGTGCGGGCGGTGGACTTGGCCTTGGTGCTGCCGACGCTGACGACCTGGAAATTCTTCTCGGTGAGCTGGTCGGCGACGCGCTGGCCCAGCCCGTCGGTGGCCGTCCCGTTGAGGACGACGACCTTCACCTGGTTCGCGGGCACGGGCTGCTGCGCGGCGCCCTGCTGCGCGGCGCCGGCCTGCCCGTTCTGCCGGCCCGCGGCGTTGGCCTTGGGGGCGGGTTTGTTCTGCGGGACCTCGTTGTCCTGGCGGATCGCCTTGAACAGCGGCCGGGCCTGCGCGTTGTTGAACTGCACCCGGTTGGGGTCGGGCGGATACTCCTGCACCGGGACGGTGACGAACCGCACCTTGCCGGCGCTGAGGCCCTGCAGGCTGCCCGCGAGCTGCTGCATCACCGACAGCGTCAGCCGGTTGTCGGTTCTGATCGACTTGGTGACGGCCGACAGGAACCCGTACACCCTGCCCGGGTCGGTCAGCATGCCCTGGCTGGTGGCCTTCTTGACGACCGAGGCCATGAACTGCTGCTGGCGCTTGATGCGCGACAGGTCCGAGCCGTCGCCGAGGCCGCCGGTGCGGGTGCGCACATAGCCGAGGGCCTGCTCGCCGTTGACGGTCTGCCGGCCCGCGCGCAGGTACAGCTCGGCCTTGGGGTCGTTGACGGCCTTGGGCACGCAGATCTCCACGCCGTCCAGGGCGTCCACGACCCGCTTGAATCCGGTGAAGTCCACCTCGACGTAGTGGTCGATGCGGATGTCGGTGACGGCCTCGATGGTCTTCCAGGTGCAGGCCGGGCCGCCGATCGAGTACGCCGCGTTCAGCATGCTCAGCCCGCCGGGCAGGGTGCCGCCGCCGCGCGTCTTGCAGGAGGGGCGCTGCACCATCAGGTCGCGCGGGAAGCTGATGCCGATGGCCCGGTCGCCGCCCGGGGAGATGTGCAGCAGGATCGTGGTGTCGGAGCGCTCGCCCTGCTCGGTGCCGTACCGGGCGTTCTCGCCCTGCCGGCTGTCGGAGCCCAGCAGCAGGATGTTGATGGAGTTGTTGAGCTTGGCCGGGCGGTTCTCGCCCAGCTTGTCGTCGACGTTCTCGCGGGTGATCTGCCCGTCCAGCCGGCGCCAGAAGCCGTAGGCGGTCAGGCTGCCGACCACCAGCAGCGCCGACAGCGCGATGGACACCCAGCCGAGCACGCGCCAGCGCCGACTCCGCCCGGGTTCCGGGGGCGGGGCCGCGCCGCTGTCGAAGTACACGCGCGGGGGCGCCACCGATCTCTGCATCCGTAACATTTCAGCACACAGGGGACAGCTGTCACGGGGTTCACGGCAAAGTCAGGCGGCCGCCCGCTCCGCCCGCTACGGGGCGCTATGGCATGACTAGACTCCGGTGAGGATGAGCATCGTGGACGCCCTCACCGACCAGGCGATGGTCGTGCTGCAGGACCGTCCCCTCGTGGCGCTGCACCCCTGGCTGGCCGGACTCCTGGACGACTGCACCGCCTCCGGGCGCACGCTGCACCTCGTCACCCCGATCGGCACGCGGCTGTCGCTGCCGCTGCGCTCGGTCGCGGCCGGGCGGACGGCGCAGTGGGTGGTGCGCGACGGCGACGGCTTCTACGCGGGCCTGACCGGGCGGCCGCTGCGCTGGGACGGCGCGACGTTCGTCCCGGTGCCCGACGCCCGCGACTACGCGCCGGGCTTCAAGACCCGTCCCACCGCACCGATCGGCGCGCAGCTCGCGCTGGTCTACCGTGCGCGGCACCGTCGCGGCGGCGGGACTCTCGGCGGCGCCGCCGGCCATCTGCTGCGGCTGCTGACCGGCCGTCCGCCGGCCGCGTGGGGCCCCGCCGAGCCCCTGGCGCACCCCTGGGATCCCGACCGGTTCACCGAGCACGCCCGCGGCCGCGCCTCGGCCCGGCTCCTCGTCATCGGCGACGGGCCGCGCACCGCCCAGGCGGTGTGCGAGTTCACCGCGGCGGGCAAAGGCGCGACCACCGAGACGACCACCGTCACGGTCGGCCACGCCCCCGGCGCCCCGCCGCCGCTGGGGCGGCTGCCGTCCCTGATCGCCGAGCTGGCCGCCGAGCAGCCGGTGGCCTCGCTGCTGGCCCAGCTGGTCCCGGGCCGCGCCGACCTGACCACCGAACCGCGCTGGACGGGCGAGCCCGCCGTGGTCTCGCTGGCCGTCGCCGGCGCCGTCGCGGGCCCGCCCGGCATCCCCGGCCGGCAGATCGGCCCGCCGGACGCCCCGGTCACCCTCTTCCCGCTCGGCGACGGCCGCTCCCCCGACGGCTGGCGGCGCCACCGCGAGGTCATGCGGCACCTGCAGTCCGCCCTGCGGCCGTCCTGACCCGCGGGCCGTCCGGCGGCGCCGCCGACCGTGGGCGCCACCAACGGCTCGCTAGACTGACGCGCATGAGCGCCGCGGCCGACGACGGCACCCCCGCCCGCCTGAAGGACGCGGCGAGCTGGCTGATCAACCAGGTCTCGCTGCACTCCCAGCGGCTGGTCTCCGAGGGCATGGCCGCCGCCGGCGCCCGCGGCTACCACTACCGGCTGCTGGCCGCCCTGGAGGAGTTCGGCCCCGCCAGCCAGGCGGCGCTCGGCCGCCGCACCGGCATCGACCGCAGCGACGTGGTCGCCATGCTGAACGAGCTGTCCGACCAGGGGCTGGTGCGCCGCTCGCCCGACCCCGCCGACCGGCGCCGCAACGTCATCACCCTCACCCCCGAGGGCACCCGCCGCCTGCACCGCCTCGACCGGGTGCTGGCGCGGATCCAGGACGACCTGCTCGCCCCGCTCTCCCCCGCCGAACGCGCCGAACTGGTGCGGCTGCTGTCGGTGCTGCTGGCCCACCACTCCGGCCGCTGACCGGCGCGAACGCCCGTCTCACGGTTCTTTCCGGACGGGGGAACGGCCGCGGCCGGCGTTGCGTCCCATGAACATCGGCCGCCTCGACTGCATCGAAAGAGACGGCCGAAACAGCGACAAACGGGGACTAAACGGGCCGCCTGTTGGCCGCCGAACCGTCCATGTCCCGCTGAAACCTCACCGTTCGACCTGTTCGGAGGGACCATGCAGCCGCCTCAATGGCCCGGGCAGCCGGGCTACCCGCCGGGGCCCCAGCAGGGGCCGCCGCTCGGTCCCGGCATGCCCAAGCCGCCCCCGCCGCCCAAGAGCGACGGCGCCGGCGGTGTCATCATCGCGCTGCTCCTCGGCGGCGGCTTCCTGGTGCTCGTGCTGATCGTCGCTGTCATCGTGGTGCTGGCCGGCGGCGACGACGATGACGACCGGACCTCGCCCCCGGTCACGGTGTCGACGCCCACGTACTCGCCGTACCGGTCCCCGACGCACTCGCCGTACAGCACCCCGACCACCAGCAGCGGCGGCATCGACCCGCGCGGCGTGCTCAAGCCGACCATCCGCACCGCGCGCGGCAACACGTTCACGCGGGTCGGGACGCGTGTCGACTCGTGCACCGCGCGGGCCAACTCCACCATGCTGGAGCGGCTGCGCACCTACCCGTGCACCGACCAGATGTACTCGGCGGTGTACGCCAACCCGTCGCGCACCATCGTCACCGTCATCTCGGTGGTGAACACGGGCAGCTCGACCGACGCCGGCGGTCTCAGCCGGGCCGTGTACTCCCAGGGCTGGCCGCGCCTGCTCAAGCCGTCCGACGACAGCGGCATGCCGCAGCTCAGCCAGGAGCCCAGCAGCTGGACCCGCGCCTGGACGCTGGACTCCACGGTCGTCTACGCCCAGTCGTACTGGGCGCGCGGCGGCTCCGTCGGCGACCGGAGCGGCTCGGTCTACAACACGGCGGGCGAGCTCGGCGTCGAGGTCACCAACGCCCTGCGCTTCAGCAGCTGACGATCCCGCACAGGGCCGTACCGCCGACCGGTACGGCCCTTCGCCATGTCCGCGGACCGGGCCTCAGCCGGCGGCGGCCCCGCCGGCGCTCGCCGCCTCGGCCGCCGTGCCGGCCGCCGTCTCGGGGGCCGCCTCGGCCGCCGTCTCGGCCGCGCGCCAGCTGCGCGGCCGGCCGTCGCGCTCGCCGTCGGGGTGGACGGCGCCGCCGAGCCAGTGCACCAGGGCGTCGGCGAAGCGGCGGGCCACCTGCCAGGCGTCCGGCACGTCGGCGGCGGCGCGGACGTCCACCCACCAGAGCCGGTCGAAGGACGCCAACGGCTCGGCGAACTCGGCGCCCAGCAGCCGCCGGATCTCCCCGGGGCCGGCCACCGGCAGCGGCGCCTCGATGGAGACGATCAGCCGTCCCGCCGAGTCGTACAGCCGGGTGGCCGCGGGCCCGCCGCCGCGGACCTCCACCGGCACCCCCTGGGCGACCAGCCCGTCGACGACCGCCCGCACGTCCGGCGGGCGGCGCACCACGGCGACCAGGTCGCGGCTCACCCGCCCACCTCCGGCGCGCCGATCGCACGGGCGAACACCTCGTAGGCGATGCGGCCCACGGCCGTCCCGGTCGCGTCGGACAGCCTCCCGGCGTCGACCGCGCCGCCGACCGCCAGCCGCCGGTCGTACGGCACGTGCACCACGGGCAGCCCCCACCGGCCGAGCATCTCCTCGGCGCGCTCCAGGTCGGCGCTCGCCCGCGGCGCGTGCGTCACCGTCGCCACCACGGTGCGCCCCAGCAGCGCCTGCCGGCCGTTGTCGCGGAACCACTCCAGCGCGCCGCCGGCGCTCAGCGCGCCGTCCACCGTGCCCGGCGTGACCAGGACGAGGCCGTGCGTGCCCGCGAGGAGGGCTCGGTGCAGGTCGGTGCGGACGCCCGAGCCGCAGTCGACGACCGCGGCGGCGAAATGACCGGCGACGGCGCCGAGCGCGGTCTCGAACACGTCGGGGGTGAACCGCTCGGCGATGCGCCCGCCGCGGGCGGCCGACAGCACCCACAGCCGTTCGCCCGCGCGGGTGAGGTAGGGCGCCGCCTCCTCGAACGACCGGGGCCGGCGCTGCACCAGGTCGGACAGCGAGCGTTCGGTCCGCACCCCGAGCCGCGGCGGCAGCGAGCCCAGCTCGGCGTCGGCGTCCACGGCCAGCACGCGGTCGGCGCGGTACCGCGCCAGCTCGGTCGCCAGCAGCGCCGCCAGGGTGGTCTTGCCCGCGCCGCCGCGCACGCTGACCACCGTGAGCCGCCGGAGACCGGGCACCGGGCGCCGCAGCATCTGCACGACCTCGGCCCGGCCGTGGCCGCCGGACGTTCCGGAGCCGCCGACGGCCTTGCGCACGCCCCGCCCCATCCGCACGAGCAGCGGGTCGCCGTGGTGCGGTCCGCGCCCCGGCTCGGCGCCGGCGCTCCCGTCTCGCGGCGCCGCGTCGTCCGGACGCCCGGACGGCGCCGCCGGGGCGGCCTCCGGCCGCACCACCGGAGCGGGGTGGGGGTGCGGTTCGCGCCGGGGGCCGCGCGGCCGCGGGTCGAGGGCGGCCAGTCCGCGCTGGGACACTCCCATCTCGCGCAGAACGCTCTCCTGCCAGCCTGCGTCGGACACTGCCTCCCCTTCGTCACCGCAAGCCTAATCACCGTCACGGCGGCCCGCGGCGCCCCGATCGGCGCGGACGGTGCGGGCGGCCCGCGGGGCACGGACGTCCGCCGATCGTCCAAGGAATGGCTCCGTATCCGACCATGCGGCGTCATATGCTCCTCTGGCGGACGGGATTCGATCTTGGAGGGGGACGAGGGTGGCGGAGTTCTCGGGCGCGGAGCTGGAACGGATGCTGACCGAGGCGCGCGAGACCCTGGAGTCGATGCGGCAGGGCGGCACGGCGCCCCGTCCGGCCAGGACCGCCGAGGCCGCGGACGGCGACGCGCTGCAGGGGGTCGGCGAGGCGGCCGGCGGCGCGGTCAGGGTGGTCGCCGAGGCCGCGGGCCGCGTCAAGAGCGTGCACCTGGACGAGAAGGCGATGCGGCTGTCCCCCCGGGAGCTGGGTGAGCAGCTGGTGACGGCGGTCAACGCCGCGCTGGAGGACCTGCGCGTCAAGGCGGCGACCGCCGCGGCGGCCCGGCGCGAGGCGGAGCCCGGCGAGCAGTCCGCGGACCTCCAGGACCAGAGCCTCCGCCAGATGGAGCTGCTCACCCAGGCCATCAACGACACCCTCGCCAAGATCGGCGGAAACCGCTGAGCACCGCGCCGCACCGGGCCGAGCCGGGGCGGTGACGGACCTCGGCCTGCCGGCTGTCGCAAGCCGGGATTAGCATCTGGCGCGTGCGAGCCTCCACGTCGACGACACCGCCCACGCGGCCGCGGTGGCTCGTGCCCGCATCGGCGGCGGGCGCGGCGGCGGTCCTGGTGCCGGTGCTGTGGCTGACCGGCGGGCTCCGCGAGACGCCGCAGGAGCCGATCAAGGCGCCGGGCCGGCCGATCGACCAGGGCTGGTTCGACGTCACCGTGCGGGACGCGCGCATCGTCAACGTCACGCCGCTGTTCGGCACCACGCCGCAGCGGCGGCTCGAAGTGCGCATGCGGGTGGTGAACAAGGGCAAGGAGACCGCCTCGCTGGGCCTCAGCGGGTTCGGCCAGGGGGTGGCGGCGCGCACCGCGAAGGGCAAGTGGGTCAAGCCCGAAGAGGTGGCGGGCACCGCCGCGGGCTCGGCCACCGACGCCGTCCAGCCGGGGCTGCCCGTCGAGGCGGCGGTGCGCTGGCGGCTCGGACCGCAGGAGACGCCCGCCACGTTCACCGTGGGCCTGCGCAAGTGGAAGTTCGGCACCGGATTCACCGACACCTCGTTCCGGTGGCGGGTGGAGGCCGAGGACGACGCGGGCCTGGCCGGACGGCTCACCCTGCCGGTGGGGCGGTCATGAACGCGGGCCGGCTGCTCGTCCAGGGCGGCGCCGCGCTCGTCGGCACCGCCCTGCTCGCCGCGGCGATGTGGCTGTACGACCTGACGCCCGAGGTGGAGTCGCGGCAGCTGGACCCGATCCGCGACACCGGCCGGATCGGCCAGGTCGTCGCCAACACGCGGTTCAGCATCCAGGTGCGGCGGGTGGCCGCCGCCCGTTCGCTGGCGTCCGCCACGCCGCGCACCGGGCCGCCGGTGCGCACCGAGGGCGTCTTTTTGATCGTCCACGCGCGGGCGACGAGCAGGCGCGAGCCGCTGCGGCTGCAGACGGCGCGGCTGGAGACCCCCGGCGGCTACGCGTTCCGCGCGAACCCGCGGCCGTCGGTGTCGCTCGGGCCCGATCCGACGTTCCAGCCGCTGATCTGGGACGAGACCGCGTTCGTGTTCGAGCTGCCGCCGCGGCGGCTGGCAGGCGCGCGGCTGGTGGTCGGGGAGGGCGGGCTGCTGCCGCAGCTGTCGGCCGCCGCCGAGATCGACCTCGGGCTGACCCGGGCGCGCGCCGCCGACCTGGTCCGCCGCGCCACGGACAACTACGACCTGCGGACCGCGACGTCATGACCCACCGGGCACCTTTCCACGACCCCGGCGACCGGCCCCGGCAGGCTGCGGGCGGGCGCGATGCGCCACCGCCCGCCGGTCCCGATCCGGGGGGCGAGCGGCCCGGCGGCACCGCACCGCGCGGGGTGCCTGCCGCGGGCCGCTACAGCAGGACGGCGCGCAACGGGATCGCGCAGCCGGCGGCCCGCCCGCCCGCGCGGCAGCGGGGACGGCCGCGACCCGAGCAGGACGGCCTCCCGGACGGCGCCGCGGACGGCTCGGCGGGCGCGGCGCGGCCGCGGCGGCGGATGCGGCCCGCGGACCGGCGGTTCCTCCAGGCGATGGCCCTGGTGACGTTGCTGCCGGCGCTGGTCGGGCTGCACTGGCTGGACGACACCCGCACCATCCAGCAGCGGCTGGAGCGCCCCGAGAAACCGACCACGGTGGCCAAGGACAAGGTCGGCGTGCTCGCCGACACCCGCTGGCTGTTCGTCCGGCGGACGGTCGCCCAGGCGCCGCTCAACCCGGACCCGAACGTGGCGGAGGTGCGGATGGTCGTGGCGATCAAACCGCTCACCCAGGAGGGCGCCAAGACCGTCGGCTCGTTCGGGATGTCCTACCGGCTGCGCGACGACGAAGGGCACATCTGGTCGGCCACCGCACTGCCGTCGTCCACGCCGCGCGCGGGCGCCATCACGCTGCTCACCGTCCGGGGGGTGCTGCCCCGCGCCAAGGCGCAGACGGCGACGCTTGAGGTGCGGCCGCCGACGACATACCGGCCGAAGGAGCCGCTGCCTTCGCTGCGGTTCGCCTCGTGACCCTGGCCACGACCAGGTCGAACGCCGCCGCCAGCAGGCAGATCCGCAGAATCTGGAACACCAGGGCGGTGGCGAAGCCGATCAGCGTCAGGCGGGGCACCCACCAGGCCGCCGAGTGCGGGCCGATCAGTTCGTAGATCTGCCGCCGGGCCAGCCGCTCGGCGACGTCCAGGCCCATGAACAGCGCGCAGAACAGGCCGAACGGCACCACCCCCGACCGGCGCACCAGCCGCAGCCCGTACCAGGCGGGCAGCCACATCTCCCGCAGGCCGCGGGTGGCGACCTCCCGGGGGCTGCCGGTGCGGTCCAGGTCGCCGGCGCGGGCCAGCCGCCGGGCCGCGGCGCTGCGGCCGAGCACGACCCGCTCGTCCGCGGTGTCCAGGCCCAGCACCACCCCGGCGATCACCAGCCAGATCAGCGAGCCGAGCACGGCGTGCTTGACCGACGGCCACAGGTCCAGGCCGCCGCCCGCGGCCTGCTCGACCCAGTCCCACGCCCGCCGGTCGGCCGCCCACTCGCCCGCTTCACGGCGCAGCCGGTCCACGGTGAAAATGCCGAAAAGCGCGAAATTGATCTCCAGGAAGGCCAGCAGAACGGCGCCGGGGGCGCCCAGCCGCCGCCGGGCCAGCCATTCGAACGCCACCTTCAGCGCGAAGAACCCGGCGGTGAGGGCCACCGCCAGCGCCAGGTGCCGTTCGAGGGTGATGAGCATGCCGAGGCCCTCGATCTGGCCGGTGAGTCCGCTCTCGGCGAAGCCGCGGCTCTGCGCCATGTCGACGAACTCGCGGGCGTCCTCGCGGTGCAGGCCCCAGCCCAGGTAGAACACCATGAACGGCAGGACGGCGCGGCCCAGCGCCTCCAGCGCCGTCTCCCGGTTGCCCACGGCCCAGGGGGTGAGGTCGCCGCCGGGTTCGCGGGCGTGCACCGCGTCCAGGCCCTCCCGGACGCAGTGGATCATCGCCACCGTGACCGTCAGGGAGATCATGACCAGCAGGCTGACGGTCACCAGCGGCGCCACCGTGGCCGCGGCGCCCTTCAGCTGGCCCAGCCGGTAGCCGCCGTACATCGCCCCGTACCGCAGCAGCTCGCCCACGGTGAACCACAGCGCCAGCGGCAGGGCGAAGCGGCCGGCGAGCCTGAGCGTCGCCCACGGCAGAACGAGCGGTGAACGCGCCGACAGTCCAGGCATTCCGTGAATGCTACACAAACGACATGTGATATGGCTTTTCGCCCTCGGTAATCTGCCGGGGCATGAACACTCCCCCCAAGAGCCCGGCGGTGACCGTTCTGGCGGTATTGGCGTTCCTCGCCCTCGCGCTGTGCGTGGTCTTCACCTTCGCCACCCTTTCCAGCGGCACCAGCCAGGTCAACGGCACGGTGAACTGCGGGACGGGCCGCGACACCGACATGGGCTGCTACGCCCAGGCCGAATTCGTCCAGCGCGGCCAGATCGCCGACCGCGAGGCCAACATCAAGATCGGCATGACCTTCACCCTCGCATGCGGATTCGCCGCGCTCACGCTGGCGGCGTGCGCCGCCGCGTTCGGCGCGAACCGGGGCCCGTCCGCCAAGGCGGCCCCCGTGGCGTTCCCCGCCTCTTCCGGCACCCCCGGCGGGGCCGCATATCCGCAGCCCCAGCCCGGCGTCCAGCAGCCCTACTCGCCGCCGCAGCAGCCGCCCGGCAACCGGGCGTGAGACGCGGCGGACCCCGGCGCCCGCATGATGACGGGTGCCGGGGTCCGCCGGTCGTTCGCGATCGCGTCAGCTCAGATGGCGACCTCGACGGCGGCGACCTCGCCGGTCTTGGCGGTGACGGTGGTGTCGACGCTCACCCCGCCCGCGGCCAGCACGCGGACGGTCCAGTCGCCGTCGGCGGCGAAGAAGCGGAACACGCCCTCGTCGCCGGTGACGACCTCGGCGGTGAACTCGCCCGTCGAGTCCAGCAGCCGGGCGTAGGCGCTGGTCACGGGGGCGCCGTCACGGGTCACCTTGCCCTGGATGACGGCCTCGTTGGACAGGTCGACGGTAGCGGGCAGATGCGCCGTCTGCGCGGGCGCTGCGCAGCCCTGGGTGGTCATTTACTCCTCCACATCTCCGGGACACGGCGGGCACGGCCGCCGGGCGGCTTGGCGGGTCTCGGCCGTCGGGTGCGGCCTGGCATCTCGACCGGCCGGGGGTTGCCCGGCCGGGTGTTACTTGGCCTCGCCGAGCTCGATCGGCACGCCGACCAGCGAGCCGTACTCGGTCCAGGAGCCGTCGTAGTTCTTCACGTCCGTAAGGCCCAGCAGCTCGTGCAGGGCGAACCAGGTGTGCGACGAGCGCTCACCGATGCGGCAGTAGGCGATGGTGGGCTTGGACAGGTCCACCCCGGCCTCGGTGTAAAGCCGGCGCAGCTCCTCGTCGGACTTGAAGGTGCCGTCGTCGTTGGCCGCCTTCGACCACGGGATGTTGCGCGCGGTCGGCACGTGGCCGGCCCGCTGCGCCTGCTCCTGCGGCAGGTGCGCCGGGGCCAGCAGCTTGCCGCTGAACTCGTCGGGCGAGCGGACGTCGATCAGGTTCTTGCTGCCGATGGCGTCGACGACCTCGTCGCGGAAGGCGCGGATGGCCAGGTTCTGGTCCTTGGCCTTGTACTCGGTGGCCGGACGCGACGGGACGTCGGTGACCAGCTCGCGGGAGTCCAGCTCCCACTTCTTGCGGCCGCCGTCCAGCAGCCGGACCTTCTCGTGGCCGTACAGCTTGAAGTACCAGTAGGCGTAGGCGGCGAACCAGTTGTTGTTGCCGCCGTACAGGATCACCAGGTCGTCGTTGGCGATGCCCTTGGCCGACAGCAGCTGCTCGAAACCGGTCTTGTCCACGAAGTCGCGGCGGACCGGGTCCTGCAGCTCGGTCTTCCAATCGATCTTGATGGCGCCGCGGATGTGGCCCTTGTCGTAGGCGGACACGTCCTCGTCGACCTCGACCAGAACCAGGCCGGGGTCGTCGAGGTGGGCCTCGACCCAGTCGGCGTCCACGAGGACGTCGGAGCGGCTCATGCGGGAACCTCCCTGTCGGAGCGGATCTTCGGAGTGGAACGGCGGGTCAGCAAGTGCATCTCGCGGAGGCAGAACCCGAACGCCGCGTTCAGGAACCCCTTACCCGCAGCGAAGGCGGCGGCACCGTTGCCGAGCCGTCCGGTCTCCCCCACGTGCCGGCGCACGTGTCGGCATGCGTGCCGGCGGGCGTACCCGGCGGTCGCGGCCTGGGCGAGGACCGGGCCTGCGCCATGCGCCGCCTCGGACGGACCGGCGGTCTTCGGTTCCCGCGGCGCACCCGGCCGGAGCCGTGTCCGCATCTTCGCAGGCGGCCTGCCCGAGGCGTGGCGCGCCCCCTGGCTTGCCGCGATGGCGAACCCCGCGGGCCGACCGGCGAGCGGCCACCGGCGTGCGGTCGCCGGTACCGCGCCGGAGACCACCGTCGTGACGGCCGCGGCCCGACGCTGCCCACGCGGGTCTACCTGCATCCGGGATGCTCCTGGCGGAGAGGAGGCGTGCGTACGGCGGGGTTCGACGAGATCGAATGGGGCTCGGGGCGGAAACGGGCTCGATGCCTCAGGCCATACGACAGAGCGCGGTGGTCACGCGGCAGAAGTCGACCGCGCGACGCTTGGTGAGCAGCTGCTCCGTCCGGTAACGCACGAGCCGATGGTAAGCCGACGATCGGCGCCCTGTCACATCTGTCTCGGCTAGCGAGACAGTGACAATCTCTTCGGCGCAGGTCAGCGCGTCCTGCCGCCGGGTCCGGCGGCGGACTCGACGGCGGACTCGACGGCGGACGGTCACCGGTCACCCGCGGACGGTCAGCAGCGGCCGCCCCTGCACCGTCATGATCTCGAACGAGAAGATCTGCTCGCGCTGGAACATCGTGGACGCGTCGTACCGGCCGTAGCCCTTGCCGTAGGGCACGGACCAGCTGCCCAAGGCGTCGCGCTGCCCGTCCCGCGCCACCGCGTACCACTTGCACCGTTCCCCGCTCGGAGCCCCCGACAGGTACAGCTCGACCTTGGTGCCCCACTGCTTCTTGTAGAGCATCACGTAGGCGTCGATGCGCGTCCGCGGGTCGGAGGCGTTCAGCCGCTCCACGGGTGCCACCTGCGGCTGGGGGTCGGCCGTGACCGTCCGGGTGGCCGCGGGACGCCCGCCGTCCCCGAACGGCCGCACCAGCCCGCCGAACAGCACCCCCATCAGGAACAGCACGCACGCCGCCGCGGCAAGCGGCGCCCACCGCAACCGCCCCAGCCCGCCCCGGAACCGGCGGGACCGCCGCTGCTCGACGGCGCGGGCCAGCAGCGAGTCGAGCAGTTCGGGCGGCGGCTCGGCGACCTGCCGGATCTGCGCCTCGTCGACCCGGCCGAGCAGCGCGGGCAGCCCGGCCAGCCCGGCGAGCTCGTCCCGGCACGCCGGGCAGGAGTCCAGGTGCTCCTCCAAGCGGCTGCGTTCGGCGGCGTCGATCGCGCCGACGACGTACACGCCGAGCGCCGTGCGCACCTGCGCGCACTCGTTCATGGCGCCAACCCCCGCTCCTCCAATGCGAGTTTGAGCGCCCGCAACGCGTAGTAGGTACGGGATTTGACGGTGCCGGGCGGGACGCCGAGCGCCTTGGCCGCCTCGGCGACCGACCGGCCCCGGTAGTAGGTCTCCACGAGCACGGCCCGGTGCGACGGGCTGAGGTCGGCCAGGGCCTCGGCCACCGTCCACGACTCCAGCGCCCGGTCGATGTCGTCCGACCCCGGGGTGGCGGCGACCTGCTCGTCGATGCCGGTCTCGGGCGGACGCGCGCGCCGGGCGCGGTGGGCGTCCACCACCAGGTTGCGCGCGACCGTGAACAGCCAGGGCCGCACGGGACGCCCCGCCAGCGCCTCCGGATGCCGCCAGGCGCGCAGCAGCGTCTCCTGGACGACGTCCTCCGCCAGCGGGCGGTCCCCGCCGGTCAGCCGCATCACGTAGCCGAGGAGGGGACCACCGTGCTCGCTGTACAGGGCGCGCAGCAGCCCCTCATCCGCCGTGGGACCCACACCCTCATCACGTCCGGGCTCCCCCATCGGTTCAACCGGGCCGCAGATCGTCCGCGGTCACGTGTTCGGCAGGTCGTTGAGGTGGACGTTCTCGGCGGTCGCGGCCACGCGCAGGCCGTCCGGCGTCGGCTCGACCCGGCTGATCCGGGAGCCGACGGGCAGGTCGGTGACCGGCACCGTCCAGGCGAGCCGCTGCCGCATCAGCGTCAGCGGCACCTGCAGGCCGCCGGAGGCGCCGACCGACTTCGGCGTGATGGCGATCCCCCGGGACGTGGCCTTGACCTCGACCACCGCGCTGCCCGACAGCGGGATGCCCGCGATCGAGCCCGCCAGCTCCACCTCAAGGTCGTCGCCGCGCTGCGCGATGCTCCGCACCTCCCGGGGCGCCTGCTTCTTGATCACCTCGTAGGGCACCACGGCCGAGGCCGTCGCGGTCCGCGCGGTGACGTTGGCGCCCGCCCCCTTGGCGATCTCCGACAGCGGCGCGTCCACCCCGCGCATCTCGACCTTGACGTCGTGCACGGTGACGCCCTGCTCGGTCCAGCGGCCGAGGTCCACGTCGATGCCCTCGTACTCGCCCTGGAGGGCCTGCAGCAGGAAGGAGAAGCCGTGGAAGGTGACCTCGGGCCGGGTCGACAGGTTGTACTGCGCCGCCACCTGCCTGCTGATCTCGTTCTCGGCCCGGTTGCGGGCGATCGGGTCGGCGATGAGGCCGAGCACGCCCACCACCACGGCCAGAAAGCCCAACACCACCAGTAGCTTGCGCATGCCTCTCCTCGGGCCCTCGCGGGTTCGGACCTGCCGCCGGCGACGGTCGCCTCACGATAGTGCCGTGCGTGCGGCGTCCGCAGGGTCGCCCTGCGGGATGACATCCCGGAAATGTCCGTACGAACCCGGAGCCATGTGCGGGCCCGGCGGCCTGCGTCTGCGACGGCGGGGTCAGCCGCCCGCGAAGGGCGGGAGCACCTCGACCACGCCGCCCTCGGGCAGCGCCACCGCGTCGTGGGGGCGGGTGCCGACGGGGGCGCCGTCGATGAGGAACGAGCTGCGCGCCAGCACGCGCCGGAAGTCCTCGCCGCGCCCGTCCCGTCCGGCCGCCGCGGTGAGCGCCTCGGCCAGGGTCGCCGCGTCGTAGGGCTCCTGCTCCGCCCCGGCCGCCGCCTTCGCCGCCGCCCAGTATCTGATCGTTCCCTTGGCCATCGTCACCAGCCGCTGAGAGTCGCAGAGGAAAGAGAAAGCGTCCCCACACGATGGTCCCACCGGCGGCCGGATGCGGTCCGGCGGGGTGGGCGCGGATCCGTCCGTTGCCCGGCAGGCCCCCTGGGATATGCTCGGGTGTTAGGGATCCGGGCGATGGGGCCGAGGAGTTCGAGAGAACACCCTTCATGGTCACCCCGCCTTCGGACCGGCGACCGGGCCGGACGGAGGACGCGAGCCTGGGTCCTTCATCGTTTTTATGGGCGAGGAGGCGGCACTTGAGCAACCTGCTCCTGCTGACCAACGCGTTGGAACCCTCCGACGAGGTCCTGCCCGCACTGGGGTTGCTGCTGCACTCGGTGCGCGTCGCCCCCGCGGAGGGGTCCGCGCTGATCGACGCTCCCCCGGCCGACGTGGTGATCGTGGACGCCCGCCGCGACCTGGTGCAGGCCAAGAGCCTGTGCCGGCTGCTGCGGACCACCGGGCTGGACTGCCCCCTGCTGGCGATCGTCACCGAGGGCGGCCTGGCCGCGCTGAGCCCCGAGTGGGGGCTGGACGACGTGCTGCTGCAGACGGCGGGCCCCGCCGAGGTGGAGGCGCGGCTGCGGCTGGCGGTGGGCCGGGCGGCGGCCGCGGCGGAGGCCGACGACGTCCCCGGGGAGATCCGCAGCGGGGAGCTGACCATCGACGAGGCCACCTACACCGCGCGGCTGCGCGGCCGGGTCCTGGACCTGACCTTCAAGGAGTTCGAGCTGCTCAAGTACCTCG
Organism: Actinomadura keratinilytica; assembly: GCF_039539665.1. Taxonomy (NCBI): domain Bacteria; kingdom Bacillati; phylum Actinomycetota; class Actinomycetes; order Streptosporangiales; family Thermomonosporaceae; genus Actinomadura; species Actinomadura keratinilytica. The sequence continues at coordinate 16,061 of NZ_BAABDO010000006.1, read as the reverse complement.
CCCAGCACCCCGGGCGGGTCTTCACGCGCGCTCAGCTCCTGCAGGAGGTGTGGGGGTACGACTACTTCGGCGGCACGCGGACGGTGGACGTGCACGTCCGGCGGCTGCGCGCCAAGCTCGGCGCCGAGTACGAGTCGCTGATCGGCACGGTGCGCAACGTCGGGTACCGGTTCGTCCCCGACCACCGTCCGGGTGAGCAGGAGGAAAGCGCCCCGGTCCCCTCCTGAGCGCCGTCCGCGCGGCTCTTTTCGGGAACGCGCCAAAACCCCGCGCGTGCTGGGCCGCCCGGCCGGGCGGCGCAGTCATCCCACCGCGTCGCGGCCTCGCACGCCGCCGCCAGGGCCCGCCCACCCCACGGCGCCGACGCCCGCCCCCGCGCGCGTCGGCCCGCGCCGCAAGGCATCGGGCCCGCGCCGCGTCTCGCCCCGCAGGCGCGCGGTCTTCAGCCGAAGCGGCCGGTGATGTACTCCTCGGTGGCCTTCTGCTCGGGGTTGGTGAAGATCTTGCTGGTGTCGCCGATCTCGATGAGCTTGCCGGGCTTGCCGATGCCGGCGATGTTGAAGAACGCGGTGCGGTCGCTGACCCGGGCGGCCTGCTGCATGTTGTGCGTCACGATGACGATCGTGTACTGGCTCTTGAGCTTGGCGATCAGGTCCTCGATGGCCAGCGTGGAGATCGGGTCCAGCGCCGAGCACGGCTCGTCCATCAGCAGCACCTGGGGCTGCACGGCGATGGCGCGGGCGATGCACAGCCGCTGCTGCTGACCGCCGGACAGGCCGGCGCCGGGCTTGTTCAGCCGGTCCTTGACCTCGTTCCACAGGTTGGCGCCCTTGAGCGACTCCTCGACGATGTCGTCGAGCCGGCTCTTGCGGCGCACCCCGTTCAGCTTCAGCCCCGCGGCCACGTTGTCGTAGATCGACATGGTGGGGAACGGGTTGGGGCGCTGGAACACCATGCCGACCACGCGCCGCACCGCCACCGGGTCGACGCCGGGGCCGTACAGGTCCTCGTCGTCCAGCATCACCTTGCCCTCGACGCGGGCGCCGGGGATGACCTCGTGCATCCGGTTGAGGGTGCGCAGGAACGTGGACTTGCCGCAGCCCGAGGGCCCGATGAAGGCCGTCACCGAGCGCGGCTCGATGGTCATCGAGATGTCCTCGATGGCGTGGACCCCGCCGTAGTAGGCGTGCAGTCCGGACACTTCGATCCGCTTGGCCATGGGGGATTCGCTCCTATCGGGTCCTACTGTGCGGGTCTCACAGGGCGGGTCTCACGGGTCTCACGGTGCGGGGCGCGCAGCCCGGCCGCAGCTCGCCCGCGGATGCGGGCCGACTCGTCTTCCGGCGGGGCGGTCAGCGGCTCACCGGCCGGAAGAACCGCGCCACCAGCCGCGCGCCCAGGTTGAACAGCATGATCAGCAGAATCAGCACCAGGGCCCCGGTCCACGCCCGGTCGATGGACGCCTGGTTGGGGTCGCCGGCCTGCTCCCAGATGAAGGTGGGCAGCGCGGCCTGCGGCCCGTCGAACGGGTTGGCGTTGATCGCCTTGGTGAAGAAGATCGTCAGCAGCAGCGGGGCGGTCTCCCCCATCACCCGGGCGACGGCCAGCATGACGCCGGTGATGATCCCGGTCAGCGCGGTGGGCAGCACCACGAAGCAGACCGTGCGCCAGCGCGGCACGCCGAGCGCGTAGGACGCCTCGCGCAGGTCGTTCGGCACCAGCTTGAGCATCTCCTCGGTGGCCCGCACCACCGTGGGGATCATCAGGATGGTCAGCGCCAGCGACCCGGCGAACCCCGAATAGGTGAACCCGAACGTCAGCAGCCACAGCGCCAGCACGAACAGGCCGGCCACGATGGACGGGATGCCGGTCATGACGTCCACGAAGAAGCTGACCGCGCGGGCCAGCCGGCCGTTGCCGCCGTACTCGACCAGGTAGACGGCGGTCAGCACGGCGATCGGCACCGCGATCGCGCTGGTGATGGCGACCTGCTCCAGGGTGCCGAGGATGGCGTGGTAGGCGCCGCCGCCCTCGTCGCGGCCGCCCACGCCGTTCATGGAGAACTGCAGGAAGGTGGCGTCCAGGCGGCCGAGGCCGTTGGCCAGGACGGTCCACAGCACCGACACCAGCGGCACGACGGCCAGCGCGAAGGCGATGTAGACCAGGACCTGGACGAGGCGGTCCTTGAGCTTGCGCGCGGCGGAGACCGAGCCGAGGGAGCCGCGGGCCGCGGGCGGCAGGTCGCCGGTGGGCTTGGTCAGGGTGGTCACACGAACTCCTTGCGCCGGGCGACGACGGCCCGCGCCGCCATGTTGACGATCAGCGTGATCACGAACAGCACCAGACCGGAGGCGATCAGCGCGCCCCGGCCGGTCTCGGTGGCCTCGGCGAAGCTGTTGGCGATGTTGGCGGCGAAGGTGGTGCCGCCGTCCTCCAGGATGTGCCAGTTGATGCCGGGCACGAACGTCAGCACCATGGCCACGGCGATCGTCTCGCCCATGGCCCGGCCGAGCCCCAGCATGGAGGCGCCGATCATGCCGGACCGGCCGTAGGGCAGCACGGCCAGCCGGATCATCTCCCAGCGGGTGGCGCCGAGCGCCAGCGCCGCCTCCACATGCGCCCGCGGCACCTGCAGGAACACCTCGCGGGAGATGGACGAGATGATCGGCAGGATCATGATCGCCAGCACCACGGAGGCGGTGAAGATCGAGTTCTTGCCGGGGTCGTCGCCGCCGAACAGCGGGATCCAGCCGAGCGCGGAGTTGAGGAACGAGCTGACGCCCTCCATGTGCGGGGCCAGCACGAGCAGGCCCCACAGCCCGTACACGATGCTGGGCACGGCGGCCAGCAGGTCCACCAGGTAGCCCAGGGGGCCCGCCACGGACCGCGGCGCGTAGTAGGAGATGAACAGCGCGATGCCGATCGCCACCGGCGTCGCCATGACCAGCGCCAGCAGCGAGGAGATCACCGTGCCGAACGCCAGCTGGGCGATGCCGAACCGGGCCGGGGTCCCGTTGGGGTCCCACTGCTGGCTGGTGAGGAAGTCGGCCTCGTTCTTCTGCAGCGCGGGGATCGCCTTCCAGATCAGGAAGACGGCGATGGCCGCCATGAGGGCCAGCACGAGGATCCCCGAACCCCGTGCGGCCGAGACAAAGATCTTGTCACCGGCGCGTCCGGTGCTCATGGCCGCGCCGCGCACGGGGCTCTGGACCGCGGCGGCGCTCTTCACGCCCGTGTCGGTGGTCACGGGGGTCCTCCTTCGCTGACGGGGCGGAACCCAGGCGTGCCCCGCCGCCGAGGTGCTCGGCGGCGGGGCTGCGGTCACCGGGGCTCCGGTCTTTAGGACAGGGCCTTCACGCTCGCCTGCACCTTGCTCAGCACTTCCTGCGGAACCGGCGCGTAGCCCACGCTGGTCAGCACCTTCTGGCCGTCGGCGCTGGAGGTGTAGCTGAGGAAGGACTTGACGAACTTCGCCTGCTCGGCCGGCAGCCCCTTCTCGCAGGCGATCTCGTAGGTCACCAGGACGATCGGGTAGGCGCCCGGCGTCGTGGTGGCGTAGTCGAGCTCCAGGGCGACGTCGTTGCCGGTGCCGACCTGCTTGGCGCCCGCCAGTGCCTTGGAGGCGCTGTCGGCCGACAGCTCGACGTACTCGCCCGCACCGTTCTTGATCTTGGCGGTCTGCAGCTTCAGGTTGTGCGCGTAGGACATCTCGACGTAGGAGATGCTCCCGGCGGTGCTCTTGACCTGGCCGCTCACGCCGTCGGACTTGGCCGCGCCCTGCCCGGCGCCGATGGACGGCCATTTCTTGGCGGGGTCGGCGGTCCACACGTCCGGCGCGGTCGCCTTGAGGTACTTGGTGAAGTTCTCCGTGGTGCCGGACTCGTCGGACCGGTACACCGGCTTGATGTCGCCGTCGGGCAGGTCGGCGCCGGCGTTCTCCTTGGCGATCGCCTGGTCGTTCCACTTCTTGATCTTGCCGGTGAAGATGCCGGCCAGCGTCTCCGGCGACAGCTGCAGGCCGTCGACGCCCTCAAGGTTGTAGACCACCGCGATGGGGCCGACCACCATCGGCAGGTTGACGGCGTTGCCGCCCTGGCAGCGCTGCTTGGCGGCGGTGACCTCCTCGGGCTTGAGCACCGAGTCGGACCCGGCGAAGGCGACCTGGCCGTCGGTGAACGCCTTGATGCCCGCGCCCGAGCCGTTGGGGTTGTAGTTGAGCTGGGTGCCCGAGCACTTGGCCGTGTACTGCTTGACCCACTCGTCCATGGCGTTCTTCTGCGCGCTGGACCCGGCCGCGTTCACCATGCCGGTGGCGCAGTCGATGTCTCCGGTGGGTGCGTTGCTGGCAGTGGCGGTCGTGTTGTCGTCACTGCCGCAGGCGCTCAGGGCGAGAGCCCCGGCGACCACCACACCGCCCAAGGCGGCCAACCGAGAACCGTTCTTCACCGGTCAATCTCCTCTTAGTCGTCGGGCGGCGCCCCGTCCTGGTCACACCCGACCAACCCACCCCGTCCGACCGCCGCGCGCCGGCGGTCCGTCTGGGCTCATGGGGTCACCGTCGAGTGAGAAGTTAGGCAGGGGAGGTGACCAGCCCCCCTGGAGAAGGTGAACGGACGGTGAACTGGGTCAGGCGACGTTGAAAAGACCGTCTCGCCTGGGCATGGACAGCGGGTTAACACCGCAGGTTACGTTCGGCCGCGGCGAAGGGTCCCGCGCCATAAGAGACGCCCGATACGACGGCTGTGCGGCGGGCTGTACGCCTACCTAGGCGACTACCTAGGCGACGCCGTACATGACGTCGACGGCGTGGCGGGTGAAGCCGAGCGACTCGTACAGCCGCACCGCCGCCGTGTTGGCCTCGTCGACGTACAGCATGATCTCCGGAACGCCGCGTTCCCGCAGGTGGCGCAGGCCGGCCACGGTGAGGGCGCGGCCGAGGCCGAGGCCCTGCGCGGCGGGGTCGACGCCGACCACGTACACCTCGCCGACGCCGTCCGGGTGGATCTTCGTCCAGTGGAACCCGGCGAGCGCGCCCCCGCGTTCGGCCAGGAAGAACCCGGCCGGGTCGAACCACGGCTCGCGCTCGCGCTGGAGCACGTCGTCCAGCGTCCAGGCGCCCTGCTCGGGGTGGGAGGCGAAGGCGCGGGCGTTCACCCGCAGCCAGTCCTGCTCGTCGCGGCCGGGCTCGAAGGTGCGCAGCCGCACGCCCTCGGCCAGGCGCGGCTCGGGCAGCGGGTCGGCGGCGGGACGGCGCATCTGGAACAGCGCGCGCACCCGCGCCAGGCCCTCGGACCGGGCCAGGCCCGCCGCGGCGGGCAGGTCGCCGTGGGCCCACACGCGCAGCCCGTCGCCGGCCTCACGGCGCAGCGCCCGCAGCAGCTCCCGGCCGTGGCCGCGCCGCCGGTGGTCCGGGTGGACGACCAGTTCGGCGGACGCCTGCTCTTCGCCGGTGGCCGGGTCCAGGTGCGCGTAGGCGACGACGGCGCCGCCGGCGGTGACCGTCAGGGCGCGCGACCGGCCCGGGCCTTCGTGCGCGCGGCGCAGCCACAGGCGCGCGTGCTCCGACAGCGGTCCCACGCCGTCGTGCTCCTCGGCCGCGGCCACCAGCGCCGCGACCTCGGCGATCTCCGGTTCCGTCAGCGTCCGCCGCACCGCCGCACCACTCATGATCACAGGTTATGCGGCATACGGGATGGTCCGGACGGGTACCCCCGCCGGTCCTGACGAAACCGTCACGCAAACGTCATTGGGGTCGCCTATGACCGGACGTGCGACTGGCTTACGGTGCCCGCATGATCAGACGACGCATCACCCTGGCCTGCGCGCTCGCGGGCCTGGCGGTGGGCGTGGCGGCGCAGCCCGCCGCGGCCGCCGGCCCGAAGGGCCCCACCGCCCCCGTGCGGCTGCTGGCGCTCAACGACTTCCACGGCAACCTGGAGCCGCCCTCGGGCAGCTCGGGCACGGCGGTGGACGAGCACGGCGCGTCCGTGCCCGCGGGCGGCGCCGCCTACGTCGCCGCGCATCTCAAGCGCCTGGCCGACCGCAACACCGTCACCGTCGCGCAGGGCGACCTGATCGGCGCCTCGCCGCTGCTGTCGGCCGCCTACCACGACGAGCCGTCGGTGGAGTTCCTCGGCAAGGTCGGCGTGACCGCCTCGGCCGTGGGCAACCACGAGTTCGACGAGGGCTACCAGGAGCTGCTGCGCATCCAGAACGGCGGCTGCCACCCCGTCGACGGCTGCTCGCCCGCGGGCCGGTGGAAGGGCGCCAAGTACGACTACCTCGGCGCCAACGTGCTGTCGGAGAAGACGAACAAGCCCGCGATCAGGCCGTGGACGATCCGCAGGATCAACGGGGTGAAGGTCGGGTTCATCGGCGTGGTCACCAAGACCACCCCGGCGATCGTCACCCCGTCCGGCGTCCAGGGGCTGCGGTTCGACGACGAGGTCGCCGCCGCCGACCGGGCCGCGGCCGAGCTCAAGCGCCGCGGCGTGCGCGCCATGGTGCTGCTCGTCCACGAGGGCGACGAGGTGCCGTCCGGGCACCGGCCCGACTCCTGCGACGTGGTGGCCGGCGCCGGCACCCGCATCGCCCGCGACGCCGACCCCGAGATCGACGTCGTCCTGGCCGGGCACACCCACCAGCAGTACGTGTGCCAGATCGCCGACCCCCGGGGCAGGCCGCGGCTGTACTCCTCGGGCTCGTCGTTCGGCCGGGTGATCACCCAGGTCGACTTCCGCGTCGACCGGCGCACCGGCGACGTGGTCCGCTCCTCGCTGAAGGGCGACAACCGCGTCGTCACCCGGGACGTGCCGCCCGACCCCGAGATCAGCCGGTTCGTCGAGACCTGGAAGGAGCGGGTGGCGGAGGTCGCGAACAAGCCGATCGGACGGATCACCGCCGACCTCACCCGCACGCCGTCCCCGGCCGGGGAGACCGCCCTGGGCGACGTGATCGCCGACGCGCAGCTGGCGGCGATGCGGGACCAGGGCGCCCAGATCGCGGTGACGAACCCGGGCGGCGTACGCGCGGACCTCACCTACGCCGCCTCCGGCTCGGAGGGCGACGGCGTGGTGACCTACGGCGAGGCGTTCGCCGTGCAGCCGTTCAGCAACATCGTGGGCGTGGTGTCGCTGACCGGCGCGCAGCTGGACGCGCTGCTGGAGCAGCAGTGGACGTCGGCGGGCGAGAAGATCCTGCAGCCGTCGTCGACGCTGCGCTTCACCATCGACCGGTCCAAGCCGATCGGCGACCGCGTCTCCGGCATCACGGTGGACGGGCAGCCGGTGGACCCCGCGGCGACCTACAAGGTGGCGGCCAACAACTTCCTGCTCGGCGGCGGTGACGGCTTCACCGTCTTCACCGAGGCCCCCGACCCCGTGCTCGGCCCCATCGACCTGGACGCCTTCCAGCAGTATCTGGAGGCCAACTCGCCCATCTCGCCGCCCGCGCTGAACCGCATCTCCGGCCAGTGAAATGGACGGGCGGGGCCGCGCGCGGCCCCGCCCGTCCAGACGCGAAGGCGCCGCGGCTCAGGCGCCGAAGAAGTGGACGAGCCAGTAGACGACGGCGGCCACGGCGGCGGCCATCGGCATGGTGAGGATCCAGGCGGTGACGATGTTGCCCGCCACGCCCCAGCGGACCGCCGACAGCCGCTTGGTGGCGCCCACCCCCATGATCGCCGCGGTCATCGTGTGGGTGGTGGAGATTGGAGCGTGCCAGATGTAGGCGGTCACATAGAGGACCATCGAGGCCGTCGCTTCGGCGGCGAACCCCTTGGGCGGGTCCAGTTCGATCACCTTGCGGCCCAGCGTCCGCATGATCCGCCAGCCGCCCGCGTACGTGCCCAGCGACAGCGCCCCCGCACACGAGACGATCACCCACAGCGGCACCGTGTCGCCGGTGGAGTGCCCGGTGGTGACCAGCGCGAGCACGATGATGCCCATGGTCTTCTGGGCGTCCTGCAGGCCGTGCCCGAGCGCCAACGACGCCGCCGACAGCGACTGGGCGACGCGGAAGCGGCGCCCCACCCGGCTGGGGTGCGCCCGCCGGAAGATCCACAGGATCGCCACCATCACCAGGTACGCCAGGCAGAACCCGACGACCGGCGACACCACCATCGGGATGGCGACCTTGTCGACGACGCTGCTCCAGTTCACCGAGGACGCCGAGGCCAGCCCGGCGCCCACCACGCCGCCGATGAGGGCGTGCGAGGACGACGACGGCAGCCCGAAGTACCAGGTGATCATGTTCCAGGTGATCGCGCCGAGCACCCCGGCGGCGACCACGGTGAGGCCGTGCAGGCCGGTCGGCGGGGTGATGACCTCGCTGATGGTCTTGGCGACCGCCACGCCCAGCAGCGCGCCGACCATGTTCATGACCGCGGCCATCAGCAGCGCGACCCGCGGTGTCAGCGCCCGCGTCGACACGGAGGTGGCGATGGCGTTGGCCGCGTCGTGGAACCCGTTGGTGTAGTCGAAGACCAGCGCGACGACCACGACCAGCACCAGCACCGCCGTCTGGGCGTCCTGGCGCAGGCCGAGCGCCCCGGCCAGCATGACCGCGACGATGCCGACCGGCAGCGCCAGCCAGAACTTGCGCGGCCCCCGGCGCGCCTGCTCGGCCAGGGACGGTTCGGCCCCCGGCGCGGTGCCCTTGGCGTCTTCGGCTGCCAGCGTCGCCCCCGGATTGCCGGCCGCGCTCATGATTCTTTGACCGCGATGGTCTCGACGGTGTTGGCCACGTGCTCGAAGGCGTCGGCCGCCTCCTCCAGCCGGTCGATGACCTTGTTCAGCTTCATCACCGTCATCGGGTCGTACTCGCCGCTGAACAGGGTGGCCAGCAGCTTGCGGTAGACCTGGTCGCCCTGGTTCTCCAGCCGGTTGATCTCGATCCAGTACTCGTTGAGCTCCTTCATCGAGCGCAGCCGCGGCATCGCCTCGGCGGTCAGCTCGGCGGCCCGCTCCAGGACCTCGACCATGTGCACGATGCCCTTGGGCAGCTCGTCGAGCTGGTAGAGGACGACGAGGTCGGCCGCCTCCTCCATGGCGTCCATCACATCGTCGATGGTGGAGGCCAGCCGGGCGATGTCCTCGCGGTCGAACGGCGTGATGAACGTTTCGTTCAACCTGCGCATGATCGCGTGAGTGCACTCGTCGCCCGCGTGCTCGCAGGCGCGCAGTTTCTCCGCGATTGCTTCCCGGTCGGCGCCGTCGCTGATGAGCTCCACGAGCAGCCTGGCGCCGGTGACCAGATTGTTCGCCGAGTCGGCGAACATGTCGTAGAAGCTGTCCTCACGCGGCGTGAGACGCAAGCGCACGTCGTACTCCTGAAGTGCCGGAACGGTCCGCAGAGGATCGTAGGGGCAACCAGCTGTAAAAAGAACCTTTGCCCCTCCGTCGGCTGCCGGTCCCCATCCTCTCACCTAGAAGATGCCCGAGATCAAGAGGTGCACACTCCGGACATAGCCTGCGATCTGGGCGGATGTGCCGCCCCGGCGGGCGGAGGCGCGGCGGAGGGGCGGCGGAGGGGCGGCCGCACGGCTCCGCGGACGGCGCGTGATATTCGTTACAGCCCGCTTCCGGTCATGCCCGGGGCGTCGTGCGGCGGCCGGACGGGCCGTCCGGGTGGCGAAGACCAAGGGCTCACCAGGGCGAAGGGCCGCGGATCCGAAGGGCGCCGGACACGGATGTGCCGGGGGACGCTTGCGCGTTCCCCCGGCACATCCCGGTCTCCGATAGCCGGTCCCGAGCCGGCTAGTCCCGTGGCGTCAGCTCGCGACGACCGTTTCCGTCGGGACGCACGCCGAGCACCACGTCGATCTCCGCGAGCGACAGCGGCCCCTCGGCCGCCGCGACCGCGCTGAGCATCTCGGCGTAGAGCTCGATCTCGTCCAGCGCGACACGGTCGTGGACGCGCAGGTCGACATCCTGCTGGCGCACCGCGTCCACCTCCGTTCGTTCCCCGCACCCAACGTTGAGGCTACGCGTCCGACCCCCGGCGGCACATGACCCAAGCGGGCCATTCGGGGGTCACTCTCATTGCCCGGTCTTCCCGTGCGCCGTGGGGATGATGCGTGCCATGTCCGACCTAGTCCGCCTATGGTCAGACATGACCCGCCGGTAGCATCCAACCCCCACCGAACAAGACATACAGCGACACACTCGGGCAGACAGGGCGGAGCGACCGAGTGGTCACTGACCGGGGCGCAGCTCGCCCATCATCTCCTGCAGCGGCGACTCGGGCAGGTCGCGGACGGTCAGCCGGGCCACGGTCGCGGCGTTGACGTCCACGCCCGCCAGCCGCGCCGCCTGCCGCGCCACGGTCTGCTCGAACAGTTCGCGCACGGTGCGGGCGTAGGCGAACGAGCGGTCCTGGCGCATCCGCTCGAAGCGGGTCAGCAGCTCGACGCGCAGCTCCTCGTCCAGCACGTACAGGTCGCGTTCGGCGTAGTCCTGGAACAGCCGCACCAGGTCGCGGTCGGCCATGCCGGAGAACTCCACGACGCGCCCGAACCGGCCGCGGAACGCCGGATTGCCCGCCAGGAAGCCCTCCATCTCCGCCGCCGGGCTGGAGCAGACCACCATGAACCGGTCGCCGCGCTCGGCCATGCAGCGCATCAGCTCGTTGACCACGGCGGGGGTGCGGTCCAGCCGGTAGGCCTCCTGGATCAGCAGCACGCCGCCCATGGCCTGGTCCACCATGGCGTGCACGCGGTCCTCGGCGTCGACCGCGTCGCGTCCGGCCAAATGGACCGGGCGGCAGGCGACCACGTGCCCGGCGTCCAGCAGCCCCAGCGCGGCGTACATCCCGCCGACCAGCCCGGCCACGGTGGTCTTGCCGGTGCCGGGCGGGCCCACGAAGATCAGGTTGCGGTCGGCCCTGCCGCGCAGCCCGTGCCGCACCCGCTCGGCCTCGACCTCGGCCTCCTCCAGCAGCTCCCGGACGGCGGCCTTGACCTCCTCCAGCCCGTACAGGCCGTCCAGCCGCTCCAGGTAGCCGTCGACGTCGCCGGGCGGGCGCAGCGCGGGCTCGATGCCCTCGGCGACGCCCTCGAAGTCCTCGGGGGTGAGCACCAGGCGGTCGCGGGAGGCGCTGCCCGCCCGCTCCAGGTGCCGCTGGCACGCCTGGTCGAGGTAGGCCTCCACCAGGCGGGCGTTGACCAGGTCGCCGGGCCCGCGCAGGCGGTCCAGGTCGGCCTGCACGACCTCCAGCGCGGCGGGCGGGAGCGTGACGCGCCGCTCCGCGGCCAGCACGTGCAGCAGCGTCATGCGCCGGTCCAGGTCGGTCAGGTCGGGCATGCGGAAGACCCGGAACAGCTCGACCAGCTTGGGGTGGTCCTCGCGCAGGCGGCGGAACGCGCGGGGGGCGCAGGTGGCGATCAGCACCGTGCTCGCGGCCGGACTGAGCCGGGCCCGGCGCACCGCGTCCACGACCGCCTTCGGGTCGGGGGCGGAGTCGATGGCGACGTCGAGCCGCTCGAACAGGATCGTCGGGCCCTGCCGGGTGAGGATGTGCGCGGTGCGCTCGGCGGGCGCGGCGCGCACGTCCTCGGCGTCCACCGCGCGGATGGCGCCGTCGCCCAGGCCGGCCTCGGCGACCGTCAGGGCGATCAGCCGGGCCAGGCGCCGCTGGCCGGTGTGCGGGCTGCCCACCAGCAGCACGCTGGGCACGCCGGGGCCGGGCGCCGCTCCGCCGTCCACGCGGGTCAGGCCCGTGGCGGACTCCCGCCGCGACGGCCTGTCGAGGCGCGTCACGGGCTCGGCCGCGCCGCCTCCCGGGCGGTCCACGCGGGTGGCCTCCAGGTCCGACCCGGCGGGGGCCGCCCCGGCGTTCCACTCCTCGACCTGGGCGCGCAGCTCGTCGAGCAGCTCGCCCGCGTCCTGCGCCCCGGACACGAAGCCGATCCCGTACCGCTCCAGGACGCGCCGGTCCTCCTCCGGGACGCGCGGCGGCGGGATCTCGTGGACGGGCCGGTCGGGGGCGGGCGTGTCCTCCAGGAAGTCGAAGCTTCCGATCATGGTCTCGGACATGACCCGGGTGCCGGGACCGGCGGCCGCACCGGACGGCCGCGCGGGCTGCTGGGGCTGCTCCCCCTGCTCCTCCAGGCCCTGCAGGTCCTCGCCGGTGAAGACGCGCGTGCGAGGCGGGTCCTGCTGCCCGGGCTGCCCGGGCTGCCCGGGCTGCCCGGGCTGCTGCCGGGCGGGCGGTTCGGGTTGCGGGGGCTGGGCGGGGACGGGCGGCACAGGCGGCCCCTGGGCGGCCCCGGGTGGCGCCCCGGGGCGCTGGAAGCCGAGCGCGGTGTACGGCGGGGCGGCGTTCTCCGCCTGCTGCTCCTCCTCCGCCGGCTGCGGAGGCTGGATCTGCGGCGCCTGAGCCTGGGCGGGTTGAGCCTGACCGGGCTGTCCCTGCGGGGCCTGGGGCCGGGCGGGCTGGGACGCCCCGTACGGCTCCGGTGCACCGGGGGCGGGCATGTCGAAGACGGCGGCCGCGTCCCCCGGCGAGACCGCCTGGCCGGGCGGCGCGGCAGGGCTCGCCTGGCTCGGCATGCCCGGACGCTGGAAGCCGAGCTCGGTGTAGGGCGGGGCCACGCTGTCGGGCTCCGTGTCGTCCTCGGGAGCCGACACCGGCGGCTCGAGCGACGCGTACGGCATGTTCGGCGCCGGGCCCGGCATCCGGCCAAGGTCGCGCCGTTCCCTGCGGTCGGCGTCCGCGGGGGGCTGCACGAACGGCCGGTCGGGCCCGCTCACCCCGCCCGGGGGGCCGGACGCCGCACCCGGCGGCAGCCCCGGCTGCCCCTGCGCGCTCATGGGGCCGAACGACGGCGCCGCCCCGAACGACGGGTCGGGCGACGGCTGCGCCGGGGACGCGGACGACGACGGCGCCATCGTCGACGCCGACGCCGTGGCGCGCACGCGGTGCCGTCCGATGATCTTGGCGAGGACGGCGTTGGGCACGGGGAACCCGCGGGGACGCGCGGGCATCCCCCCGGCCAGCCTGCACCACGCCAGGTCCAGCGCGTACATCGCGGCCAGCAGGGTCTCGGCGTCGTCGCCCCGGGAGGTCGCCGATCGGAGCGGCTCGGGCAGGCGCAGGTCCTCCGGCCACAGGCGCCGCAACGGGTGGCCCTGCTGGTCGAGCACCGCCTGCACGGTGTAGCGGATCTCCGGGTCGAGCCAGGGGACGATGTTGCCGGCCACGTCCCGGCGCACCACGTTCAGGTCGGCGGCCAGCAGCGCGGCGGCCACCAGGCGCGGCTCGACGTAGGCGGGGTCGGCGTGCTGCCCCGACAGCCTCCCCACCACCTCGGCCAGGGTGTAGAAGGCGTGGCGGAAGTTGTCCCCCGGGGAGCTCTCGTCGCGCAGGGCGGGCACCAGGTTCGGGGGGCAGCGGGTCAGCCACTGCTGGACGAGGGCCTGGTCGCCGTACGGCAGCACGTCGTAGTCGACCGTGGGGTTGCTGAGCGTCACCCCGAGGATGGCCAGCAGCGCGTCGGCACGCGCCCGGAAGCGGACGTCCTCGCGTAGGGCGCTGGCCACCGCCCACATGGTGCGCAAAACGACGACGGCGGCGTCCACGCGGCTGGCCCGGAGCCGTTCGGCGTACAGCCCCGCCAGCGCCTCCAGCGACGGGGGCGTCAGCCAGCGCGGCCCGTCCACCTGGGGCAGCGGCTTGGCGCGGTAGGGACGCCACAGGTCGAGCATCTGCTCGTCCATGCGCGCGTCGAAGACGGGGGCGGGCGCGCACCACAGCATCACGCCCCAGGCGGCGACGACCGTGGACGGCGTCTGCGGCGTGAACTGCTGCCACGTGTGCGGGTACTCGCTGACGGGCAGCGCGGCGGCCGACTCCACCGTCGAGCGCACGCGGGACGTCAGGTCGGGCAGGAACGAGCGCCGGACGAAGGGCTGCGCCTCCGGGGCGTCGTAGGAGAAGTCCGGCCCCGCCGGGATGACGTGGGGAGGCAGCGCGGGCAGCGGCCCCATCGCCCCGTGCTGGGCCGGGCGCGCCGCCATGCGGATCTGCGGGGAGCGCGGGGGCGGGCACAGGTACCACTGGCCGTCGGAGGGGTGCAGGCGGTACCAGCGGGCCCACGCGCCGAACAGCCAACGGGTGCCGTCCGGGAGCACCAGCACCCGCCCGCTGAGGGCGTGCTGGCGCTGCTGGGGAGGGGCCGACGCCCACCAACCGGCGGCCACCATCGCCTTCGTATCGTGCTCAGCCGCCGAGAAAGGATCCTGCCCCCTCGGGGGGCTGGGCGGCGGAGCACTTCCATAGCCCGGTCCCCACACCACGTCGTCATCGTAGTCAGCATGACGGGGCCGCCACTCCGGCGATCAACCGATATGGGCGGCATCGCCTGGTGGGAACGGCCTTGTCAGAGGGGGGATCGGGCGGGGAAATGTCACTCCCAGGAGGCTTCGCGGTGCCGCCGCGCCTTCTCCATGTAGGTGTCGGGGGTGTACTGCAGGACGAGCCGGTCGTCGTCGGTGAGCTCCCGCACGACCTTGCCCGGCACCCCGGCGACCAGCACCCCGGACGGGATCTTCTTGCCCGGCGGCACCAGCGCCCCGGCCGCGACCAGGGTGCCCGCGCCGATCCGCGCGCCGTTCAGCACGATCGCGCCGATGCCGATGAGCGACCCGGTCTCCACGTGCGCGCCGTGCACCATCGCCTTGTGCCCGAGGCTCACCCGGTCCTCCAGCACGGCGGGCACGCCCGGGTCGGAGTGCAGGCAGCTCAGGTCCTGGATGTTGCACTCGTCCCCGACGATGATCTCCTCGTCGTCGCCGCGCAGCACCGACCCGTACCACACGCTCGACCGGCGCCCGAGCGTCACCTTGCCGACGACCACCGCGCCCGGCGCCACCCACGCCTCGGGGTGGATGCGCGGCGCGTCCTCGCCCAACGAACCCACATAGCTCATGGGGCGATGCTAGGCCCGCCCCGCGCCGCGGCATGCGCGCGGGGGCGTGTCGGACATATCCCGGCTTTACGGCCGAGCCGCTAACGTGCCGCTGTGGCGCAGGACAAGAAACGGCAGCGAGAACAGGCATTCCGGTTGCGCGAACGGGGTGTGGCGCACGAGAGTCAACTCTGACGTTCCCTACCCTTAGCGACGTCCCGCCCACCCTCACGACGCAGTGAGCAGCGACGTAGAAGCCCGTGCAGTCCCCGACCCCGACGGGGTGACACCCCGGCGACGACCCCCCAAGGCACCATGAGCAACGAAGCGGAAATCCTGCCGAACCTCCTCCGCGAGGACAACTTCGAGATCGTCATGCGCGGCTACAACCGCCGCCAGGTCGACGAGTACATCGCGCGCAGCCAGCAGAAGATCCAGGAGCTGGAGGCGCGCCTGGCCCGCGCGCTGGACGACGTCGAGCGCACCCGGCGCGAGATGGCCGAGCTGCGCGAGGCGCGCAAGCCCACCGGCGACGACCTGTCCGACCGGCTCCGCCAGATCATCAACCTGGCCGAGGACGAGGCCAAGGACAAGGTCGCCCAGGCCGAGGCCAAGGGCGCCGAGATCCGCAAGGAGGCCGAGAACGAGTCGCGGCGCATCATCGACGAGGCCCGCGCCCGCGCCGACCGGGACGTGGCGCACGCGCAGGAGAAGGCCGAGCAGGTGCTCTCGGCGGCCAAGAAGGAGGCCGACAGCGTGCTGTCGGCGGCCAAGTCCGAGGCCGAGCAGACGGTCACCAGCGCCCGGCTGGAGGCCGAGCGGACGCTGACCGCCGCCGAGCGCCGGGCCAGCGTGATCAACGAGGGCGCCACCCAGCGGCTCAACCACCTCACCAAGAACCACACCACGGCGCTGCAGCGGCTCACCGAGATCAGCGAGACGCTCAACCGCCTGCTCACGGCCGAGAACGAGGCCGGGCCGCTGGAGAAGATGGTCGAGGACGCCGTCAAGGCCGCCACGCCGCCGCGCAAGCAGGCCGCCCCGGCCCCGGGCAAGGCCCCGGCCCAGGGCAAGCCCGCCGCCAAGGCCCCGGCCGCCCCGGCGGCCAAGCCCGCCGCTCAGCCCGCCCCGTCGGCCCCGTCCGCGCCGCAGGCGG